>JBFHES010000096.1:0-15227 GCA_041584015.1 Bacteroidales bacterium | reverse complement strand
CTTTGCTAGCCGGAATAATTTATGTTTGCCTATAATTTTAAGAACTATGGTTATTTCGTTTTGGAAAAATTACTTTTGAATTTTAAAATATTTGAATTGGATTTAAGCAAAAAGCAACATATTATTTGGGATTACAATGGCACTTTATTAAATGATAGATGGCTATGTGTTGAGGTAATTAACAAAATGCTACACCAAAGAAATAAACTAGCAATTACCGATCTGGAGTATCAACAATTATTCGATTTCCCGGTAAGGGATTATTATGCTAAAGTAGGGTTCGACTTTAATATTGAACCGTTCGAAATAGTTGGTAAGGAGTTTATTGATGATTATGATGCACGACAGCACGAATGTGTACTTCACTCCGATGCAAGGAGTGTGATTCAGCAATTATCAGGAATGGGATTGAAGCAATCTGTACTATCAGCTAGGCAACTGTCATCTCTTAAAAATGAACTTAATATTTTCGGACTGAATGGATACTTTATGCACATTGCTGGTTTGGATAGTTTTCACGCCGATGGTAAAGAACAACTAGGTCTTGAGTTGGTTAATAAAATTGAGCTACCCAAGGATCAGATTGTAATGATTGGAGATACCGTACATGATTATGATGTAGCGGTGCATATGGGGATCGACATTGTACTGTTGGCTCATGGCCATCATCACAAGAGTCGATTAGAGAAATGCAATGCCACCGTACTATCATCCATTCAAGAATTGGAACAACTCTTATGCACGGGTCAAAAAAAAGCCACCTTGTAGGTGGCTTTTTTTTGGGTTAATTGGTATTGTTAATTTGTAAGTTCAAACTTGAATTTGAGAAGATATGTATTCTCTGCATCGTAATACTTTTCCGGCAAGGTTAGCTTGTTTAATTGCTTCACTACATCTTTCTCAAGAACTGTTTCTAATGAGTTGGCTTCTTGCACAACAACTCTTCCCTTGTTATCTATTTTTACCGTTGCGTACACCTCGCCTTCAATCATGCTTTCTGAGGCAACAGATGGATAATGAACTTTTTTTGTAATCAGCTTGTGAATCTTTGTGGAAGTGGTTTCCTTTGGTTCTGGCTGACTTGCGAATGATACAGTTGCTGTTCCTAGAAGAGCAATCATTAATAATAATCCTAGTTTTTTCATCATAATTGGTTTTGGTTAATAACTTTATGCTTGCAGGTTTGCTATTATGATGCCATAAGTTGTAAGATGCAATTTGTTAAGAGGTTAAGTTGTATTTTGTTATTTGGATTAATTCTTAACTGTAAGTTTTTGAGACATGCTGTGTTCGGATTCGTACGAAAAACAGATTGCCTTGTTAATCTGCTAATGCTTTGTATAAATTAAAAATATTTGGTAATTTTAGAATAACCACAATACAGATGAAAATGACCGATAAATTAGTCACCATAGGAACATTCGTTTATTCATTACGCGCATATTTAACCAAAGGTCGTTTAGAGTCTGAAGGCATTAAATGTTATTTATTAAATGAGAACTTTAGATATGGGATTCATTTAAATCTGGAGGATGGTCTGGAATTAAGAGTGAAGCAAGAAGATGAGGAGCGCGCACGAGCAATTCTTAATCAGATTGAGCAGGAGTTTGGTAAAGAAGCAACAACTGACTTTGAAGTTGATGTAAAGAAAATATTGGTTCCTATCGATTTTTCTGACCATTCGATAAATGCATGTTATTATGCTATTGGATTAGCGGCGATTTTTAAGGCAGAAATTCGCTTGTTTCATTCATATTATTTACCAGTACTAGATAGTTCTATGATGGAGTCATCAACCTTGATTTCTACAACTATCGACGAGCATATTAGCAATATTAAAGAGAATGCCGAAAACAATATTCTGCATTTACAAAAGAAGCTTGAGGCACAGCTAAAGCAACAAAATATAACTAATGTGCAAATTGAGTATAACTTGAGTACTGGTTTTGCAAACGATGAAATTTACAGGGAGTATAAAGAGTATAAACCAGATTTGATAATTATGGGCACTGGTGCCCGCAACGAAGAGACAAAGAAAATTCATGGTTCAATTAGCGCTGAGATTGTAGAACATGTGAAAGTACCGGTGCTCACCATTCCATCTATACCCGGTTATAAAGATATTTCATCACTGAAGAGAATCGTGTATGTAACTAATTTCGATGAGTCAGATTTTAGGGCAATACATAAATTACTTTATTTAATTAGTCCGTTCAAAATGGAAGTCTTTTGCATACATGTGGCGTCTGGCTTGAATGAGAAATGGGATGAAATTAAATTGGAAGGATTAAGAGAGCATTTTAAGAAAGCCTATATAGGGCCTGAAATAAACGTTGAGATTATTAAATCAGATAATCCCGTTTTGGCGATCGACGAATACATAAAGCAAAATAATATTGATGTGGTAGCAATGGTGTCGCACAAACGCAATTTCTTTTCGCGTATTTTTAATCCAAGTATCATTAAAAAAATTATGATTCATGGACATACCCCAATGCTGGTATTCCATTAGAAAATAATAGTCGTAAAATCAAAAACCGCTGCAATGATCTCGTGTCAAGGCAGCGGTTTTTTTATTCAGGTTGTTAGGAATTTCTATATAAAAGTAATTGTTCTGTGCTCTTGTCTTAGCAGGTCGTTAACTTCTTTTACCGGGTTGAATGTTTCAATCGGTACTTCAACAAAAATGGTGTTCCAGTTAGACATGGCACCGTTCCATAGTCCTGGCCATTCAAGAGCCTTTAAGTCCTTACCATCTTTCGATTTTGTTGAAATGAACCCTGTTTTCTTATCCACAAAATTTGATAATTCAAACTTGTTGCCTTTGTAATCTTTTGTGCCGCAAATTAAATCAACAGGATTAAAATGTGTTGCATTGGCAACAATTGCTTTTTTGTCTTTATCGTTTTGATCAATTTGTGAACTTTCAACAATTTGAAGCGATTTGGTTCCGTCGTCGTTAAGTGCGAAAAATGGCCCTCCACCTGGTTCACCTTCATTCAATACCATTCCGCAAATTCTGATAGGTCTATTCAGCTTTTCTTTAAAATAGGCAACTTTCTTTTTTGCTGATAATTTTGCAAAATCATCAGTAGGAATCACGTGCAGTTCTTTCTCAATGAAATTGCCAATTCTGGTAAGCATCTTGTCTTCAGGAGTCTTACCGTCTAACAATTCCAGGTAACGGAAAATTGTACCTTGTAATTCAAGAAGTACTCCGGCCAATGTCTTTTTATAAATGGTTGTTTCGTCTTTCAGGCGATCAGGAACAATGTTATCAATGTTTTTAACAAAAATAATGTCTGCATCAATGTCGTTAATGTTTCTTAGTAACGAGCCATGTCCACCGGGACGAAACACCAATGTTCCATCTGTATCTCTAAATGGTTCGTTATCCATATTAACAGCTAAAGTGTCTGAGGCTGGATCTTGAACGGAATAGCTGATTTCATATTTTACGTTGTGCTTCTCTTCATGGATGCGCTGTATGTCAACCAAATGTTTCTTGAAGAGTTGAATTGCATCACCGGCGACTGTAAAATGAATTGGCACAATTTGATTTTCAACCTGACAGCAATTTGCACTTTCAACCAGGTGCTCTTCAACGGCTGTGCGCGAGAAATCAACATATTTGTGGAACTTGATTAAACCCTTCGGAAGCTTTCCATAGTTTAAATGTTCTTCACCTAAAAGAATGTCCAGAATTTTGATAAATTCATTTTTCTCGAGTAAATCATCAAGGTCTTCTCCCGATGTGTCGAAATAACTCGTTCTTAAGTCCGGGTAAAATGCAAACTCCTTCAGCGATTCAAAGAAGTAATAAATAGAAGCTGGTCCACGGTCGGAGAGCAATCCCAAATATTCTTCTTCAGTTCCCTTGTAGCTATCTCTGAATTCGTATAGCTTCTTAAACATGCGTGAGGCAGCACCCGACGCGGGTACAAATTTTATAACTCTTTTTTTCTTTTGTTGTTTTTCGTATACGCTGATGTATTTATTACAGAGCTCATTATTTAGTTCCATAATACCATTTAGCAACGTAGCAGGGGCGGTTATATTCAGATAAGGAAATCCTTTCTTGAATAAATCTATTTGGTTGTTAATTTCTTGAAGTGTAAGCCCTTGTGATTCTATTTGTTCTTTATCTTTCGATGAAAACATGTACTTCTGTATTGGTTAAAGCAAGACAAATTTACACTTTTTTGTATTAAACAGTCTTTTATTAACAGTTCGTTTTTTGTTTAAAAGATCAACGTTTTGTTATTAACAGAGTTAGCTGATTAACTTTTATTTTATTGTGAATGGTATGCTCAATAGTTGATAAGAGCTGATATAAACGCTTATTCAGCCTTGTGAAAATTTCGTAGCCATGTGTAGTTAAATGAGAAAGATCGAAACCTAAGTTCCGATCTTTCTTTATATTACTTCTTTTTAGTTGCGGATTTTTTGGCCTTGTTAATGGCTTCATCAATGGTTTCCTGATCTGATGATCGGGCAAATATTTCTTCAAGAAGATGATTGTACTTGTTGTAAATAAATTTACGTTTTAGTTTGAGCGTTGGCGAGAGCTCACCGCTGGCTGGCGACCAATCTTCACAAACCAATCGGAAGCGTTTAATTTGCTCAACCTGATTAAGTGTTTTGTTTAAATCATCAACTTCTTTTTGAATAACAGCAATTACTTTCGGTATATTGATAAGCTCCTTATTATCGCGATAATGAATTTTATGTTTGGAGCACCAATCGTGCAAATAATTGAAATTTGGTGATATAAGTGCACTGATGAATTTCTCGTTTTCACCAACAATCATTGCTTGCTCAATAAGGAACGATTCCTTTAGTTTATTCTCAATTATTTGTGGTGCAATATATTTACCTGCAGAATTTTTAAAGATTTCTTTTTTTCGGTCGGTTATCTTCAGGAACTTACCATCTTCCAGTACACCAACATCGCCTGTATGAAACCAGCCGTCTTCATCAATCACTTCTTTTGTATAAGCTTCATCTTTATAATAGCCCAGCATCAGGTTTGGGCCTTTGGTTAGAATCTCGCCATCTTCGGCAAACTTAAGCTCAACGTTATTAACAACCTGGCCTACCGTTCCGAATTTTATCTTTGGATAATAGGTGTAGTTTGCCGCGACAACCGGAGAGGTTTCTGTGAGTCCATATCCTTCAATCACTTTTAAGCCTGCTGCCCAAAATACTCGCGCCAGACGTGGCTGTAAGGCCGAACCACCGGAAACAATAATTTTTACATTACCGCCAAGGGCATCTATCCATTTGGTAAATACCAGTTTTCTGGCAAGCGCAAGCTTTTTCTCGTATAACCAACCGTTAGCACCGTTTAACTCGTATCGCAGGCCAAGGTTAACCGCCCAAAAGAAAATACTTTTCTTAATGCCGCTTAGGTCTTTGCCTTTGGCAATAATTCGATCGAATATTTTCTCGAGCAAACGAGGTACTGTGTTAAATCCATCTGCCTTTATTTGTTTGATATCATCAACTACAGTTCCTAGATTTTCAGCATAGTAAATTCTAATTCCTTTGTACTGATAATGGTACACCATCATGCGTTCATATACATGAGAAATTGGCAAAAAGCTTAGGCATTTGTGATTATGATCCAAAGGTTGAAGGTCCGATGTTGCGATTGCATTCGAAACTAAATTTTTGTGTGAAAGCATAACACCTTTTGAAGAACCGGTGGTTCCGGATGTGTAGATGATAGAAACCATATCATCTGGTTTGATGCTTTTCTTAATCTTTTCTACTTCATCAATGTAATCTTCATACTTTTCCTTGCCGGCATTCAGAATAGTTGTCCAATTGTCTACCTCTTCAATGTCATCAAAAGAGTACAAATCTTTAATGCTCGACACCTCATTGCAAATAGGTGTGAGCTTTTTATGTAGTAATTTGTCCGATACTATTACAGTTCTTACTTCGGAGTGGCTGAGTATATGTAAGAATTCTTCGGCGTTTATGGTTGGATAAACCGGGACATGAATAACTCCAACCTGCGACATACCCATGTCAACAAAGTTCCATTCCGGGCGATTATTTGTTATTGTGGCAATTTTATCACCGGGCTTGTAGCCCATAGCCAGCAGACCGCAACTGAAATTATTTACATGCTCGATGTATTCCTTTGACGAGAATTTATCCCATTTTTTATTGCGCTTTACGGCAATTGCATCATCATGTATAAACTTCGTTTTATATCCTTCTAGAAAATCAAATGTCCTTGTAATTTCCATATTATTTATAATTGAATTGAATATAAAAATAGCTAAATATTTGTTAACGTCTTCATGCAGGCTCTAAGTGATTCTTTTATAGTTTGTTGTTGAATCGCTTTTAATTACCGTGAATCTGTTTATTTATTTGGCTATTTTGTTAGACTTTTCTGTGTTGTCGATAATTATCATCAATTTGGTTTCCGTTATTTTATTACTTTCGTACGATTCTATTAAAGACAATATTAGCTGTCAATAATAGTTTATTAACCCATTAGGAATGATCATTTGAAAGCAAGCTAACATGAAGAAAAAACATGTCATTATTATTATTGTAATCTTATCAATAATTGCAATTCCAATTTTATTGAATGTTACCAGCGACGAGCCGGAGCAGGTGATTAAGGTAGAAGTAGAACAAGGTGATTTTGAAATTACCATTAAAACCACAGGCGAGTTACAAGCCGAAAATTCAGAAGAGATTAAGGGGCCAATGCTTCGAAAGATTGGTATCCATAGAGTGCAGATATCTGATTTAGTTCCGGAAGGTCAATTGGTTGATTCGGGTGATTTTGTTGCTGAGTTAGACCGAAGCGAGATTGAACGAAAATATGATGAGGTTGGAGAACAGCTGCAGAAGGTTGAATCGCAATATGAGCAAACACAACTTGATACGGCTTTGGAACTACGTCAGTTGCGTGATAACTTGATCAATTTAAGATATTCGATGGAGGAGTCGCAAATTGCTTTGGATGAATCGAAGTATGAATCGCCTGCAACAATCAGACAAGCAACTATAAATCTTGAAAAAGCTGAACGTTCATACAAACAATCAGTAGAAAGTTATGCGCTTAAGGTTGAGCAGAAAAAAGCTACAATGCTGGAGGTTACTATTAACCTATCGCAGCAGCGTCGTAAATTAAAAGATATTGAAGAGTTTCAGGATCAATTTACAATTTATGCGCCTAAATCAGGAATGGTGATTTATCGAAGAGAGTGGGGTGGACAAAAGCGAAAGGTTGGCTCAGAGGTGTCTGCTTGGGATCCAACAGTGGCAACCTTACCAGATATGTCATCAATGATTTCCAGAACTTATGTGAACGAGATTGATATTAGTAAGATTCAGGTGGATCAATTGGTGGAAGTTGAGATAGACGCATTTGCAGGTAAAACTTATGATGCCATTGTTACAGAAGTGGCTAATGTTGGAGAGGACTTGCCTGGCTCAGATGCAAAGGTGTTTGAGGTAATGATTAAAATTCTTGCAACCGACTCCATTTTGCGTCCGAATATGACCTCTAGTAATACGATTAAAGTAGCGGCATATACCGACATGCTTTCTGTTCCTTTGGAAGCTATTCATAATAACGATAGTTTAACATTTGTATATAAAGACAAATCGTTTGGAAGGGTGAAGCAAATTGTTGAGGTTGGAGAGGTGAATGAAAATGCAATAATTATTGCCGACGGTTTGCAAAAAGGAGAACAGGTATACCTGAGTATACCTAGCAATGCCGCTGACTTATCATACGAAGGATTGGATATATACGAGCGCCAAAAGGAAAAGCAAAGGCTGGCGAAAATTGAAGCGGAGCGAAAAAGAAAGGAAGCTCAGGATTCGCTCTCCAAAAATGAGAAAGAGGTCGATTTTAAGAATTTACCTCCCGGTGTAAAAGCCAAGTTTAAGATGGCTAAAGGTGGTCGGAAAAATAAGAAACAATAGTTGTAGCCATGATTAAAAGATACTGGCACGACATACAAATTGCTGTAGAAGCCATTCAGGCCAATCAGCTAAAATCGATTCTAACGGCATTGGGTATTATTTTCGGTGTTGCTGCAGTTATCAGTATGTTAGCAATTGGTAATGGAGCACAGCAGGAAATCCTGGAGCAAATGAAAATGGTTGGTGTAAATAATATTGTAATTACTCCAATTTTAGATGAGGACACGGAGGGGGGCGACGAGGAATCAGCAGCCAAACCAAAGAAGTTTTCTCGTGGGTTAACTATGCTTGATGTGGAAGGAATCGTTGAACAAATTCCGACTGTTGCTAAAATTAGCCCTCATGTATTCCTCGACTCATATGTGTTGTTTGGTGGGCGAAGAACCTCAACAAAGATTGAGGCGGTGACTAATACTTTTTTCGAATTGTTTGATTATAATTTAACCGAAGGCAAATATTTTAACGAATATCAGGAGCAGAAGGGCCTGCCGGTCTGCATTATTGGCTCTGATATCAAAAATAAGTTTTTTGATAAAGTGAACCCAATAGGTAAATATGTTAAGTGTGGTAATGTATGGTTGAAGGTAATTGGGATTCTCGAAAAGCGAAATGTAAGCTCTTCAAGTGTTGGGAAAGTAATTGGAGGTAATACCAATACGAAAATATTTATTCCTGTTAAAACAATGTTGTTGCGCTATAAAAATCGTGCATTAATTACTGCCAGCAAATTAAATGGTCAGGTGTTTTATTCGGGTAACTCTGTAACCTATATGAGTGGTGGTGGGCAAGCAAGTAATTATCATCAGTTAGATAAAATTATTCTTCAGGTAAAAGAAACCGAATATTTAAATCCCACAGTGGAGGTGTTGAATAGGTATTTTAATCGTCGACACAGTGGTGTGGTTGATTACGAAATTACTGTTCCTGAGTTGCTCTTGCGTCAACAGCAAAAAACGAAGGATATTTTTAATATCGTGCTTGGAGCAATTGCAAGTATATCGCTAATAGTTGGGGGTATTGGTATAATGAACATTATGCTTGCGTCGGTAATGGAGCGTATTCGCGAAATTGGTACCCGACAAGCAATTGGCGCAACTAAAAAGGATATAGTCGTGCAGTTTCTTGCCGAGTCTACTTTGATTAGTATTGTTGGAGGAATAATTGGAGTTATTCTAGGAATTGTATTGAGTGCAGTAATTGCACGTTTTGCCGATATCAAAACGTCTGTATCCTTCTTCTCTGTGGTTATTGCATTTGGGGTTTCGGCAGGTATTGGAATTATTTTTGGCTATGTACCTGCAAAACGTGCCAGCGAACAAGATCCGGTTGTCTCACTTCATTATCAGTAAAAATCATCATCATGAATTATAAAATCATCATAGCTATTCTATTTGTAGTTAATTGCACATTTAGCAGCAAAGCTCAGCAGCAGCAACAGTTAACCTTAACTTTAGATGATGTAATTAGCCTGGCAAAGGAACAATCCTACGACGCCTTAATTGCCAAACACACCTTTCGTGGTAGCTATTGGCAATATCGAACGTACAAATCAGGATTAAGACCCAACGTTAACTTGAATACTAATTTGTTGAATTATAGTAATTCCATTAATGTGGTTACCACTGCCGATGGTGATGATTACTACTCGTTTAAAAATAATTCATCTGATGTGAATTTATCGGTTAACCAGGCAGTGCCCTTAACCGGTGGTAATTTATTTGTTCAGTCGAATTTAGGTAGACTCGATGACTTTTTAGATACAACTGCTTTTGCGACACAGTTTAGCTCATCACCGATTAGTATTGGTTTTAGGCAGCCGCTTTTTTCATTTAATAGCTTAAAGTGGGAGCGAAAGATTGAGCCGGCAAAATACAATGAGGCTAAGAAACGATACATCGAAACCTTAGAGCAAGTTTCTATAAAGGCTATAAATAATTTTTTTGATCTTGCTTTGGCGCAAATTAATTTAGAAGTTGCCAAGGTGAATCATAGCAATAACGATACGCTTTTTAAAATAGCAAAAGGCCGTTTTAATATTGGAACAATCGCAAAGAATGAGTTGTTGCAAATGGAGCTTAACTTCTTGAATTCGAAATCAGAATTAGAAAGAGCCAAGCTTGATCTTGAGATTCGGGAGTTTCAATTGCAATCGTTCTTAGGATTTAATGAGTTAGTGAATATTGAATTACTCATTCCATCAAATACACCTGAAGCCGAGATTAACTATGAACAGGCATTAAGTTTGGCAATGCAGAATAATCCGAGTGTTTTTGGATTCGATAGACGACTGTTGGAAGCAGAACGAGAGGTGGCCAGAGCAAAATCGCAGAGTAGGTTCCAGGCAGATTTATCGGCATCGTATGGATTGAATGATCAGGCAAACGAGTTTAACAATGTGTACAACGATTTGGATAATTCATTGCTTGTAAATGTTGGCGTGTCTATTCCTATCCTTGACTGGGGACTTGGAAAAGGCTTAGTGAAAATTGCAAAGTCCAATCAGGAAGTAATCAATGCTTCGGTTATTCAGGATAAAATGGAATTCGAACAGAATATCTATTTAAAAGTTCGCGAGTTTAATATTCAACAAACACAGTTTGAGATTGCAGCCAAAGCCGATACCATTGCATTGAATAAATACGATGTAACTAAGCAACGTTTCCTTATAGGCAAAATTGATGTGATAGAATTAAATATTGCCCTTACTGAAAAGGACTCTAAACGACGAGGCTACATTGCTGCCTTACGTAATTACTGGCGTAATTATTACACTCTCCGACAAATTGCTCAGTTTAACTTTATTGAGAAAAGACCGCTGGAGGCAGATTATGATAAACTTGTAGAATAAGCTATACAAAAGTTTAGCTAAGTCTCCGGCTACTTCGCTTGGTTAAAGAAAACTACTTTCACGATTGGAAATACTCCTAGGGTATGTTATCTTGCAAATTGTTAAGCATTGTTTCTGATTAAGAGGCATCTGTTTTAATCAATTTAATATTCCTATTTTTATTCTTTAAAATAGGATCATCGAGCTGAAATTGATAGTAACTTTTTATTTCAATTAAAGTATACTTTGCTATTAACCGCAGTCGATAACAATCTGCAAAAGCACAGAACGCATATGAGAATAGGAATTGAAGGCCAACGTTTGTTTCGTACAAAGAAACATGGTATGGACATGGTTGCACTGGAACTCATAAAAGAACTTCAATTAATTGATAAGCAAAACGAGTACTTCATCTATGTAAAACCGGATGTGGATAACACGTGTATTCCAGCAAGTTCAAATTTTAATATTATCGAGCTGGATGGAGGTGCCTATCCTGCCTGGGAACAGTTTACTTTACCCAAAAGGGCCAAGGCAGATGGCTGTGATTTACTGCATTGCACTAGTAATACGGCTCCAACAAATCCGGGAATGCCCTTGGTGGTGACACTTCATGATATCATTTACATGGAGAAGTCCTACTTTGGAATTCTTAACGATAAGGGCACACCGTACCAAAAGTTTGGAAATGTGTACCGCCGCTTTGTGGTACCAAAAGTTGTTCGTAAAAGCGATGTGCTCATAACTGTATCGGAATTTGAGAAGAAACGAATTGATAGTTTTTTTAAATTAGATGGATCAAAAACACGAGCAGTTTACAATGGAGTAAGCAATCACTTTGTTCCTGTTGATGATGAACAAATACTTAAGGCTACCAAAGAAAAGTATGGCCTGCCAGAGCGTTTCTTTTTCTTCCTGGGAAATACCGATCCAAAGAAAAATACGAAAGGAGCCTTAAAGGCCTTCTCCGATTTTAGAAAACAAAATAAGGATGACTATAAGCTGGTAATGTTAGACTATGACGAGACAGCATTAATGAAACTGCTTGATGAAATTGGTGATACAGATTTACGACAGCATATTATTTTAACCGGATATGTTGTAAATACCGATCTTCCGGCAATCTATTCGCTTTGCAGTGTATTCCTTTATCCATCCTTACGCGAAAGTTTTGGAATTCCAATGCTAGAGGCTATGCGTTCAGGTGCTCCTGTAATTACATCAAATACTTCTTCAATGCCTGAAGTATCAGGGGGAGCGGGATTAATAATCGATCCTTTTAATCCTGACGAGATAACAGCAGCTATGTTGAAGTTACACGATAACGCTACCTTAAAAAATGAATTACGTGAAAAAGGTTTTGTGCAAGCCCAAAAGTTTTCATGGAAAGCTATGGCTGAGCATGTATTGAAGATATACAACGAAGTAGTCAACACCAAATAGGATTATATGATAACAGGAAAAGATATAGTTGTGGTTGGTATACAGCCCTGGGATATTGAAATTGGGAGCAATTGTAAAAATATTGCAACAGAGTTTGCCCGGTCTAATCGTGTGTTGTATGTTAATTCGCCACTCGACAGACTTTCAATGAAGCGTGAAAAGGATACTGCTAAAATTCAGAAGCGCTTGCGTGTTAAGTCAGGAGAAGACGAGGATTTAATAAAGCTTGATGATAATATGTGGAACTTGTATCCGCGCCAAATGATTGAATCTATTAATGGATTGCCTGTTTCAGCAGTATTCGATTTTTTTAATAAACGCAATGCAAAGAAATTTGCGAGCGATATTTTATCCGCAACAAAACGCCTGGGCTTTAAGGATTTTATTCTTTTTAACGATAGTACTATGTTTCTTGGTCAGCATCTTAAGGTATTGCTTAAGCCAAGCATCTATGTTTATTACATGCGCGATTATCTTACCAAGAACCCTTATTGGGGAAAACATGGTGTAAGGCTGGAACCAAAACTAATTGCTAATGCAGATTTGGTTGTAAATAACTCTACGCTTTATGCTGAATATGGGGCTCAGTTTAACAAACATTCATATATGGTTGGTCAAGGGTGCGATACAACTCTTTTCAACGATTTAATTAATGATATTAAAGTGGCCGATGATTTGGCCGAAATACCTTCGCCAATTCTAGGTTATGTTGGATTTCTATCGAGCAGAAGGTTAGACATCGAATTGTTGGTTTACGTTGCCAAACAAAAACCTGAAGTTAGTATGGTTTTGGTTGGTCCCGAAGATGATAATTTTAAAGCCTCGGAACTACATAAATTAGGTAATGTCTATTTTCTTGGAAGCAGAGACTCTTCTGAACTACCGTCATATATAAAGGGCTTTGATATTGCAATGAATCCACAGCTTATTAATGATGCAACCATTGGTAATTATCCTCGAAAAATAGATGAATACCTGGCAATGGGCAAGCCAACTCTGGCGACAGCCACCAAGGCAATGGAGTATTTTGCGGAGGTTACTTATCTGGGTAAAACCAAGGAGGATTATATTGATTTAATAGATCAGGCTTTAGCCGAAACAGAGCAGGATTTAGAAATTGCAAGACGAAAAGTTGGAACCAGCCATAGCTGGGAAAACAATGTTAAGGAAATCTATAAGTACATTCGAATGGTTGCAAGTGAAAAAGGTATCAATATTTAAACACTGAATATGAGTATTGTCGAGAAGATAAAATCAAACCCCAGAATCAAAGAATTGGTATTGTGGTCCATTGCACCGAAACGCAATCCTCGACCGCGATTATGGATACGCTGGTTTGTAAATCCGCTAATTCACAAAAAGGGAAAAGGTGCCAAAGTGCGCAGACGATCTCGTATTGATGTGTTTCCATGGAATAAATTTGAGATCGGGAAGTTAACTACCATCGAGGATTTTACAACGGTAAACAATGGCAGCGGAGCCGTTATTCTTGGGGATCGTGTGCGTGTTGGAATTGGCTCTGTAATTATTGGTCCGGTGCGCATGGGAAGTGGCTCTGGCTTAGGACAGCATGTTTTTGTTGCAGGCTTTAATCATGGTTACGAGGATGGAACTAAAAATTCTAGTCAGCAAAGCCTTGATGTGAAAGAAACAATTATTGATGAAGACGCACATGTTGGTGCAAATTCGGTTGTGGTAGCTGGTGTGCGTATTGGTAAAAGATGCCAGATAGGTGCAGGTAGTGTTGTTACTAAAGATATTCCCGATTATTCAGTGGCTGTTGGTAATCCTGCCAGAGTCATCAAACAATTTAATCACGAAACTAATTCTTGGGAGAAAGTATAAATTTAATCAGATCAATCTTATGAGTTTACTTCAAATACTTTTTTGGGCATTTATTTTTATCATTTTCTACGCTTATCTTGGTTATGGAATTTTGCTGTATTTACTTATTAAAATTAAGCGAGTTTTTAAAGGCAAGCCTCAAGAGGTAGTGCTTGCCGAAGATGAGCTCCCGCATGTAACATTGTTTGTAGCTGCTTTTAACGAGAAGGATTACATTGATGCGAAGGTGAAAAACACGCGTGAGCTAAACTATCCCAAAGATAAATTGCATCAGGTGTGGGTAACCGATGGATCGGATGATGGAACGCCTGAGTTGTTGAAGCAATATGAGGGTGTTGAGGTATATCATAAGCCGGAACGTGGTGGTAAAATTGGAGCCATTAATAGAGGCATTCAGTTTGTAAAAACGCCAATTGTTGCATATTGCGATGGAAATACCATGTTGGGCAAGGATTCGATTATGGAGATTGCGCGGTTGTTTAGTAACCCAAAGGTGGGTTGCGTTTCTGGCGAAAAACGTATATACAGTAAAGAGGCTGATGCCGCGGCCGGTGCTGGTGAAGGTATTTATTGGAAATATGAATCGACTCTTAAGAAGTGGGATGCCGAGTTGTACTCTGTTGTAGGAGCAGCAGGCGAACTATTTGCCATTAGAACAGAGTTGTTTGAGGAAGTAGAGAAAGATACCTTGCTCGATGATTTTATAATTTCACTGCGCATTGCAATGAAGGGGTACACTATTCAATATAACCCGGAGGCCTATGCCATAGAAACTGCTTCGGCTGATGTTAAGGAAGAATTGAAACGAAAGATCAGGATTTCAGCTGGCGGTATCCAGTCGGTTATCAGAATGAAGGCTTTGTTAAATCCATTTAAATATGGTGTGCTGTCCTTTCAGTACGTATCGCATCGTGTATTACGGTGGACTTTAGCTCCACTGGGCCTGTTATTGCTTATTCCAATAAACTTGTGTCTGGCAATATATTCAGGAACAGGGATTTTTGATCTCGGGTTATATCAGGTGCTTTTTTGGGGACAAGTATTGTTTTATGCAGCTGCTTTGCTCGGATGGTTTCTTGAGAACAGAAGCATTAAGGTTAAGGTGCTGTTCATCCCTTACTATTTCTTTATTATGAATCTTTCGGTGTTT
>JBFHES010000095.1:0-15247 GCA_041584015.1 Bacteroidales bacterium | reverse complement strand
GCATGATTCATGTTAAGGTTCAAGCCTCACTTGGACTATTTTCTCATTACAGGAATACCTGTTAATCATCCTGGTTTTTTTTCAGCTGCTCGATTCCGTAAGGAATGTGTAAGATAGTTTTAGCTGCAGGTTTGCTGCAGCTAGTGCGCGCACCTGCAATAGCATTTCCTTATTCGATCCGGCACTGATTTATAATAGAATACAAGCACATGGCTAAGCGAATGCTTGTATCGATTCACAGTAAATTATATCGTATCATTTAAACAACTAAAATCATGTACAAAGTAGATGTATTGATAATTGGCAGTAGTGCCGCAGGTTTGGTAGCTGCAACAACCGCAAAAAGAGTAAACCCAAACAAAAAAGTAATGGTTGTTACCCGACAACCAAAAACTCTGATTCCATGCGGAATTCCGTATGTATTCGGATCGGTTGACCACACCGGTAATAATATCTTGCCTGATGCAAAAATGTTTGATGGAATGGGTATTCAGGAACTTTACGATGAAGTTGACTTTATTAACCGCGAAGACAAATATGTAAAGTTGAAATCGGACAATGAAGTGTATTATGATAAGCTTGTTCTTGGTATAGGATCTGAGCCATATACGCCATCATGGTTGAAAGGAGCAACGCTTCAGAATGTGTTTTCTGTGCCAAAGTGCAAGGCATACATTGACGATATGCAGGAGCAATTGAAGGATGCGAAGAAAGTAATCACCATTGGAGGCGGATTTATTGGAGTTGAGATTTCTGATGAACTTAACAAAACCGGTAAAGAAATTACATTGATTGAAAGGCTACCTCACGTATTAGGTTTGGCCTTTGACGAAGATGTTGCTACGCACGCCGAAAACTTACTTGTTGCAAGAGGAGTGAAAGTGCTAAGCGATACAAGTGTGAATGAAATTTACGGCAAAACAAAAGTTGAAGGAGTTATTCTTAGTAACGGACAAAAACTGGAGGCAGATGCGGTTATATTAGCTTTAGGATATAAACCAAATAGCGACCTGGCCGTTAAGGCTGAATTGCCAGTTTCAGCAAATAGCTTTATTAAGGTTGATGAATACATGCGCACTGAAGATCCTGATATTTTTGCTATAGGCGATTGTGCCGAAAAGCACGACTTTTTTACCCGCAAGCCAAGTAACATTATGTTAGCATCAACAGCATGTGCCGAGGCACGAATAGCTGGTATGAACATATTTAAGTTATCAGCCATTAAAACATTCGGCGGAACCATCTCCATCTTCTCTACTGCAATTGGAAATACCGGTTTTGGTGTGGCAGGCTTAACAGAGCGTGTTGCCAAAGCAGAAGGTTTCGATTTTGTGTGCGGTATTTTTGAAGGTATCGACCGACACCCGGGAACCCTGAATGACACACATACCCAATTTGTCAAATTAATTGTTGGCCGCGAGTCAGGTGTAATATTGGGTGGCGAAGTAATGGGTGGACTTTCCGTTGGTGAGTTAATCAATACCATCGGAATTATTATCGAAAACAAGATGACCATCAATTCATTATTAACAGCACAAATAGGAACACATCCATTACTAACGGCTTCGCCTGCTGGGTATCCACTTATTAAAGCTGCAGAGCAAGCCTCTTCTAAGATTTTGTTTCCGGTAATGGCGTAAGCCTTAACAGTAGGGAATTTATTAATTAGAAATAGGAGGAAGCATGTTTAAACATATTTTTGGACCAGTTCCGTCTCGCCGACTAGGCATCTCTCTTGGAATTGATCTAGTACCAAAAAAACTTTGCAGTTTCGATTGTATTTATTGCGAATGCGGCAAAACCACAAAGCAGACCATTAACAGAGAGGAGTTTGTGAAAATTGATGATGTTATTGCAGAGTTAAAAACCTATTTTAGCATGTATCCTGATCCGGCGTACATTACATTTTCAGGGTCGGGCGAGCCTACGCTGAATAGCAATATTGGTGAAGTTATTGACTTCCTGAATTTTTATAAGCCCGATATTCCTGTTGCGGTGCTAACGAATGGAAGCCTGTTATATCTTAATGAGGTAAGAACTGCGCTTTTAAAAGCAGACCTGGTGCTTCCTTCGCTGGATGCTGCATCAATCTGGTCTTTTGAAAAAATCAACCGGCCGCATCCTGGCTTAAATCTTAACAAGCAGATTAATGGATTGATGAAATTTAAGCGGGAGTTTAAAGGTGAAATCTGGCTGGAGGTATTTATTGTTCCGGGTATTAACGATTCTGAGAAGGAGCTGCAGGCACTTAAAAGTACTATCAAGCGAATTAATCCTGAAAAGGTACAACTGAATACGCTCGACCGACCTGGCGCCGAAGAAGCTTTGTCGGCGGCAAGCACCAAGGACTTGCAAATGATTGCAAAGTTTCTTGATCATCCATGTATAGAAATAATTGCAGCCAATGTGATGCGTGATCATATTGAGTGTTACAGTATCGATTTGGAACATACCATTTTGTCAACCATCTCTCGTCGCCCATGTACTATTGAGGATTTGTCTGAGATTGTTGCGGTTGATATTCGCGAATTACGGAAGTACTTAGGTGAGCTAATGATGGAGCATCGATTAAAAACCAAAGTTGAAGAACGAGGGGTGTTTTACCTCACTGCATAGTTTGCCAATGTGTGTAAAAAAGCCCCGATTGAATTTTCAGTCGGGGCTTTGTATCATTATGTAAGATTTTTTAAATGCTTATGGCAATGCTGGTTCAGCTTCTTTACCAGTTGGCTCTTCAACGGTTGGATGTTCATAAACCAAGGTCATCTCATCAACTAAATGCTTAGCACCTGCATACTTGTCGATTACCCAAAGAACGTAGCGAATATCAACATTAATACACTTTTGCAGTTCATCTTCAAAAGCAATGTCACCACTCATGGCTTCCCAGTTACCATCGAAAGCAGTTCCAATTAATTCGCCATGTGCGTTGAATACTCCACTTCCTGAGTTACCTCCGGTAATGTCGTTATTGGTGGTAAAGCAAACACGTAGGTTGCCATCTTTAGCTGCATAACGACCATAATCTTTAGCTGCATAAAGCTCCTTTAAACGGTCGGAAACGGTAAACTCATCATTATCCGGATCTTCTTTTTCCATAATACCATCAATGGTTGTGAAGTGCTTAAATCGAACACCATCGGCTGGTTTATAATCGCCAACATAACCATAAGTAAATCGTGGTGTTGAGTTCGCATCAGGATAACCAATTTTCCCTTTCTGATATTCCAACATAGCACCAACAAAGTCTCTACGGCCAACTTCAAGTTTTTCGTTAAATGGACTCATGTCGGCTCTCATTTTTTGATAGTTCTCAACAACTGCAAGGTAGAGCTGTGCCGCAGGATCTTTCTTAAGAACTTTTAAACTAGGATTGTCGAGGAATGCATTGTAGCTCGCCTCATCAGCAAATATTGTCTTTGCAAAAAGCTTCTCGGCATACTTGGCAAAGTTACCTTTGTATTTTTTGTTGATTTTGGTAATGAATTCTGGTTGGTATTCAACCGGGACTTTTGCAACAAACTGCTCAAGAATTTCGGCAAGCATTTGCTTGTCTGTGTTTAAGTCGTAGTTCTTAAAAAAGCCTTTACTACTTTCTTTTAATCCTTTAATTGTAGCCTTTAATCTGTTTTGATCAACTTCGTCAGCAGCTAAAATTTGACCTAATCGGTAAACAGCAGCTCCTGGTTGTTTTACAATCTCAACTCCTAATAAACCTTCGCCATAATACTGCATGTACTTGGCATTGTCTTTTTTACCTTCATATGCTTCAGCAATTAATTTCATTGGATTGCCATATTTCTCCGCACGAGTTTTGTCAGCATTAATCCAAGTCATTAGTTCTTCTTCAAACGCTTTTTTCTGACCATATACATCTAGTCGCTTTAAGCCTTTCGACTGACCAATAAAATACTTCCAGTAGTTAGAAACACCGGCATATTTTGATGAATATTGAATTCTTACCTTATCGCTTTTGTTCATGTTTTCTTTCATCACATCAAGCTTCTTTCTACGCATATCAATACGTACCGGGTAAGTAACCTCAAGGTTTTCTTCAATTCCGTATGAAGTCATATAACGATCGGTTGATCCAGGATATCCCATAACCATAGCAAAGCTACCGTTTTCGTATCCAGCCATTGAAACCGGGAAATGATGATTTGGCTTGTAAGGTACGTTGTCTTTTGTATACTCAGCAGGTGTGCCATCGGCAGCACTGTAAATTCTGAACATTGAAAAATCGCCAGTATGACGAGGCCACATCCAATTATCAGTATCGCCACCATATTTTCCAATAGATGATGGAGGAGCACCAACTAATCGAATGTCTTTAAATGTTTCGTAAACAAATACATAAAATTTGTTGCCTTCGTACATCGACTTAACAAGAGCACCAAAGTGTGTTCCTTCAACTGCTTTTGCTTCAATATCTTTTGATAACTCACTAATTTTTGCAGCACGATCAGCTTCCGTCATATCCTTTTTTAGATTCGGGATAATTTGCTGAGTAACCTCTTCCATGCGAACTAAACGCGAAATAACCATGCCTTCGTTGGTAAGCTCTTCGTTTTTATTCATTGCCCAAAAACCATCTGTTAAATAGTCGTGCTCTGGCGAACTATGTGATTGTATTGCGCCATAACCACAGTGGTGATTAGTGATAAACAAACCTTGATCTGAAACAATCTCGCCACTACAGAAAAAGCGGTAAGGGTTGTTTGCTCTTGCTAATCCAACAATACCATCTTTTAAGCTGGAGTTGTTAATTGCATAAATATCATCAGCTGTAAGAACCATTCCCTTCTCGCCCATGTTCATTTTGTGCAGCATGTCTAGGAGCCACATCCCTTCGTCAGCTTTAACGCTTACATTTAAACTGGCAATTGTAATTACCAGCAATAAAAATTTTCTCATCATGTTAATGTTCATTTATAATTTTTCTACAAATAAAGTACTTATGTTTTCTATTGTCAAAACCTACAACTGTTTCAAAGCATTTTTTAAGTTTTCGATACCACCGGCAAGGCTTTGCAGATTGGTGAACTCAAATTTTGTTTGAAGCTTGTACGTTGTAAAAAAGCTTTTCTCGCCAAACTTACACCCAACAATTGTAAGCTTGCTTTTATCAATAAGATGAATGTTTTCCTCAAGCTCGGTGAACGGAATCGGAATAGTTGGAAATGGTAAACTTCTTCCAAGCTCGTCGTCGCTCATATCTATAAATTGGAAGCTTACGTTATTTGCTAAAAGCTTAGCAATTTCTGAGGCTTCTATTTTTTTAACTTCTTGCATTTATACAACTGGTATGTTTTCTTTTAGTTCCTCTTCAATTTCGTTGGCCTTAACCGAGAAAGCTTCTAAATCAAGATATGGAAATACTTTAGGAGCAAGCTGCTCTACTGGATCGTACAATACCGACTTTTGTTTTATCTCTGCCGAAATAAGTTTTTGATCTGTATCGAAGCGGTTAAGAATAGTGAGTAGCACACTGATGATAAAAGCGTATTTCAGAATTCTGAAAACTGAGCCAAGGATACGATTGACAAATCCCAGCGCCACTGCCTTTGCGAGCCGATCAATAAGTTTAGCAAAAAAGTGTATGAGGATTACAATACCAATAAAGGTGATTGCAAATGAAATGAGTGGCAGATATTCGGATGTCATGTCCATCTCATCGTGTAAAAAAGCAGAGGTGACATCGGAAAACTTATAGGCGCCATAAGCGCCAATGGCCAGAGCTATTAACGATGCAGCTTCAATGATTAGTCCTTTGGTGTATCCCTTGTAAGCTCCCCACAGCAAGGGGATTGCAAAAACAATGTCGAGGTAAGTCCAGCTCCCCGCAAGATTTTCCATAATTAGCATTATTTTTCGGCGTAATAAATAGTGGCAATGCCCAAACTTAGTCTTTTCTGACGACAATTAATATAACCTACTTTTGTAAGGATGTTTATGAATTCAGCTCCATCAGGAAATTCTCCAACCGATTCCGGTAAGTAAGTGTAAGCAGCATTATCTTTTGAAAACATTTTTCCAAATCCGGGGAGAATATATTTAAAGTAGAAGTTGTAAATCTGTTTAACCGGGAAAGCAGTTGGTTTGCTAAACTCCAGAATAACCGCAGCACCGCCTGTATTTAAAACCCGGTACATTTCCGACAGACCTTTTTCCAGGTTCTCGTAATTGCGAACACCAAAGGCAACAGTTATGGCATCAAAGTAATTGTCTTTGAATTTAATATTCTCCGAGTCGCCTTCCATTAACTCAATGGTCCGGTCGTACCCTTTCTTAATAACTTTAATAATCCCGATTCTAAGCATCTCTTTTGAAATGTCGATGCCTTTAATCTCTGTAGGGTTTAGTTTTAGTGCAGCTATGGCCAGGTCGCCGGTGCCGGTTGCCAGGTCAAGAATTTTTTTTGGTTGCTTGGGTGCCAGCATTTTTATGGCTTTTTTGCGCCAAAGCTTATCAATGCCTAGTGAAAGAAAGTGGTTCAGGAAATCGTATTTGTGTGCAATATTATTGAACATGCTAGCGACTTGCTCTTTCTTACCTGCATTTTGATCTTTATAGGGTATTGCCATTTATTTTTTACTCAATCGTATTTATTACATCATTCTGGCCTGCTGCATTGTTGCCCCCCATGTTCTGGAAGATTTCACAAACAAGGCATCTGGCAGATTCTACAAAGTTACACAAAGAATTTACATTGGAATATTAGCGCCTCATTAACAGTAATAATGTAGTTGTCGAGGTTGTGTGCATGTTATTCATATAGCATAAGCAAATATTAAAATGAATTGTTTATCCTTCATGCCTAAAACATCTTCTTGTTGAATAAACCCATATTCATTTTCTTTCTGTGCATTACCCAAACCAGGTCAATCATTGGGCCTGCAAAGAATTTTGCTCCATCAGGTGTGTTTGCATACGACAGATGATAGCCCGCCAGTAAGTGAAAGAATTTCTTGCCAAGGAACCATTTGATCATGCCTTTATGTTCAAGTGCATAGTAGCCTTCGTCAAAATAAATGTAATCAAGGTCAACAAAATAATCCAGATAAGTTGAGATATGACCGTCCAGGTCGAGCCCTGCATAAAAGCTTAAATTGTTGTTGTAGTAATAGCTTCGCTGAAAAATCAAGGGTTCATTAACAACAGGAAAACTGTCGCTGTTAAAACCTGTTTGAAGTCCAAGCTTTAAGGTTAGAATATTTGTGTTTCCGCGGAAGGTGTTTTCCGGATTGAACTTTTCTCCTGTAAAAGCTGAACAGGTTGAGGCGCCCCAGCCATAGGATACTACAAACTCGCTATTTGCAACTATTACATCGGGAATGGCTGTACCCAGTGGGAGTGCCTCTAAATATTCATTTTTAACTACATATTTTAATAAGGGTGTAGGATAAACAACGCCATGTTTTGTTGCATACGACCAGCTTGTTTTTTTTAGCCAGTTTTTTTTCAGACTGATATTTGGGGCCAATACACTTACAAATGGTTGAATGTAGATATCGGCACTCTCGCTTAATCCATAAGCTGATGGTTGGAGTGCGGCAATTTGAATGTCGGCTTTGCCCATCGTATTTGCGGTTCCGGTTGACCATATGGTGCGTTGTGCTTCCATATTAACAGAAAAGAAAACGAGCAAAGTCACCAGGAGTATTTTGAAGATTGATTTCATGACATTCGATGTATTAAGCAACAAATCTATTTAAAAATTAACAGAAATATTTACGAATGGGCATTTAGAGATTAACAGCCTTTTGTTAGCAACTTGGCCTGTCGTAATCAGCATAGGGTTTTGGCAAATAATTAAACCAGCTGTTTAGAATACTCAATGTTGAGTATTCTAATTATTATTTGCTTTAGGTATGCAACTCCTTGAAATAAAAACTGTTTATGCTCGTATAGATGTTCCTTTTTAAGGCGAACTTATTTTGTGAAAAATAATTTAAAAAGTACTTAGGAAAACGCAGGAAACGATATATTTGCAAAAAGTTTCCAAAGTTTATTTTATGGAATTAGATGAGATTATAAAAGGAACAGGATTGCTGTTCAGAAAGTTTGGTATTAAGAGTGTTACGATGGATGATATTTCCAGACAATTGGGAATATCAAAAAAAACATTGTATCAGTTTGTAAGCGATAAAAACGAATTGGTTACAAAAGTGCTCGACATGGAAATGAAATCTATGGAGAGTTGTTTCTTTGATGCAGCTAGTATTCATAAGGAAAACGCCATTGAGCAGTTGATTAATGTAAGCAGACATGTGCGGCAAATAATGAACACAAGAAACCCATCGAGCGAATACGATTTGAACAAGTATTATCCGGAATTGTATAAATCCTTTAATGAGTTTAGAAATAAGCTTATGTATAGCTCGGTTTTAAAAAACCTGATTAAGGGTAAAGAAGAAGGTATTTATCGAGAGGAATTGAATCCGGAATACATTGCACGTTTTTATGTGTCGCGAGTAGAGCTGGTAATGGAGGATAAAGCCTATACCGATTTTGAAGAATATCCACCGGAATTTTTTGCCGAGATATTTATTTATCATATACGTGGTTTAGCCAACGAAAAAGGACTTAAATTTCTGGAAGACCACATGAGTGAGATTACAAATTATAACCCCCAATAAAACCCTAAATTAATGAACAAGATAGTTTTAACCGCTTTCATGCTAGTGCTTTCCTTAGGCGTATTCTCTCAGGGAACAGTAATGGAGTTTTCTCTTGAAAAAGCACTGCAGTATGCAATGGAACATAATTATGCCATTGCAAACGCAAATCTGGACGTTGAGTCGTCCGAAAAAAAGGTGTGGGAAACCACCGCCATTGGTCTACCGCAAGCAAGTGCCAAAGTAGCCTATCAAAATACATTTGATGTGCCCATGGTAAGTTTTGGATCTTATGTTGACTACAGTGGCTTAGGTCCCAACGATCCTATAACACCAGCCTATGTGCAGGATGAGAATAATATTCGGCAAGCTCCGCTAATGCCATTGGGTGTTAAGGAGAATATTACAACCGATATTACGGTAAGTCAGTTGATCTTTAACGGATCGTATATTGTTGGCTTAAAAGCCTCCAGAACCTACAAGGAATTAGCCGAGCGAGGTTTGGAAAAGTCGGAGCAGGAAATTAAAGAGGCAGTCTCGAATCTGTTTTACCTTTGTTTGATTACCAATGAACGGGTAGAGAATCTGCAGCAAAATCTGGAAACACAAATTAGTGTTAAGGATGAAATTAAAGCCATGGTAGATGCCGGATTTGTTGAAGATACCGATTACGATCAATTGTCAATTTTAGTGAATAACCTGAGCTTGTCGGTTGCTACACTTAAACAGCAAGAGGAAATATTTTACAATCAATTGAAATTAATGCTCGGATTGGAATCGAATGTTGACATTAAATTATCCGGCGATTTGGCAACTTATTTCGAGAAAATAGATCCTGAAGCAACGAACAAAGAATCGTTTAATGTGAACGATAATATTGATTATAAGTTGATGAATACACAAGTAAGGCTGTCGCGCTTAAACATGCAAAACAAAAAGGCGGAGTTCTTACCGGTACTGTCGGCATTTTATAATTATCAGCACCAAATGGAGAAAGCTGATTTTAATTTTGCTGTTCCTAACATGATAGGTGTAAACCTGCAGGTTCCGATCTTGAGCTCAGGTATGCGTTTGGCAACTGTTGCTCAGGCACGCATCGATTTTGAAAAAGATCAAAACTCGCAGTGGCAGCTGGAGCAGAACCTGCAAATTGGATTTATGCAAGCGCGATCTGATTATGCAACAGCACTTGAGCAACACAAAAACGAGAAAGAGAATTTAGCATTGGCAGAGCGTATCTACAACAGAACCTCTGTTAAATATAAAAATGGAATGGCATCGAGTATGGATTTGTCCAATGCTCAGGCGCAGTTCCTTACCTCTCAAACCAGTTATTACGAGGCAATTTATAGCTTGCTCTCGGCAAAAGTTAAACTCGATAAATTACTCGGTAATATCTAACATCAACTTATAAAAAGATGAAAAACCTAAATAGAAATAGAACCCTAATCATGAAAAAGTTAAGCTATTTATTAATTGCATTTGTTTTAGTTGGTTGCCAACCCACAACCGACGAAGCTAAGAAAGCGCAGATTATTAAGTATAAAGACAACATTGCTGCCACCAAGCAAAAGATTAAAGATTTAGAACAAAGTATGAGCAGCGAAGCTTTGTTGGACGATTCGCACAAAGTACCGGTTGCATTTGAAACAATACAGCCATCAAGCTTTAATCATTATTTTGAGGTAAACGGAAAGATAGAAGCAAACAACGATGCATTTGTTAGTCCGGAAATGAACGGACAGGTAAAGCGCGTTTTAGTAAACGAAGGCGATAAGGTTAAAAAAGGCGACCTGCTGGTTACCTTAAACACCGCCGTTACCGATAACTCTATTAAAGAGTTAAAGAATGGTTTAGAGCTGGCCACCAAAATTTACGACAAGCAAAAAATATTATACGATCAGGAGATTGGGTCGGAGATTCAGTATTTGGAAGCAAAGAATGCCAAAGAGTCGCTTGAGCTTAAAATAAAAACCCTTAAGGCACAGCAAGCCATGTCGAGCATTTATGCACCGTTTAGTGGTATTGTTGATGAGATTTATTTGAAAGTGGGCGAAATGGCATCACCAGGCATGCGCGTGCTGCAGTTGGTGGACCTATCGAAGTTAACCATTGAAGCTGAGGTTTCCGAGGTATACTTATCAAAGATTAATGAAGGCGACGAGGTTGAGGTGCATTTCCCGGCCTATCCGGAGATGAGTGGAATGTTCCCAATTGACAGAATTGGTAATGTGATTAACGTAGAGAATCGTACGTTTAAAGTTGAGTTAAAGATTGAGAACAAAGAATCGAAGCTAAAGCCAAATTTACTGGCAGTGTTACGTTTAAACGATTATTCAAGCGATTCAGCATTGGTAGTTCCTTCAATCATCTTAAAACAAGATACAAAAGGATATTTCATGTATATAGTAAAAGGTACAGGTGCCGAAATGATAGCCGAGAAGGTATATGTTCAGCCGGGCATGTCCTATAAAACTATGAGTATAATCGAGTCTGGGCTGGAAGCTGGCGATAGAATTATTGTAGAAGGTTATAACATGTTAACCGATGGAAGTATGATTAAGTCAGAATAGTTTCCATAAATAAATTATTCACATTTCAGAAACAAAGCATGGAAGATCATAATAAAGAATTAGAAGAAAGAAAGGTCAAACGGGAGTTTAAAATCTCCTCGTGGGCACTTCGAAACAGAAATACTGTATTTATACTTACGATTGTAATTGTTGCATTCGGAATTATATCTTACAACACGCTACCAAAGGAATTGTATCCGGAGGTGGTAATCCCTACGGTAATGGTACAAACCGTATATCCGGGTAATCCACCAATTGATATTGAGAACCTGATTACCCGACCAATTGAAAAGGAAATTGAATCGATAAAGGGGATTAAGAAACTAAGCTCAACATCTGCTCAGGATGCCTCCATGATATTTGTCGAATTTACCACCTCCACTGATGTTGAGGATGCATTGCAGGATGTTAAAGATGCCGTTGATAAAGCAAAGAGTGAGTTGCCAAACGATTTGCTGGCAGATCCAACGGTAATGGATATCGATTTCTCTGAATTTCCGATTATCAATATTAACCTTTCCGGAGATTTTAGTTTGGAGGAATTAAAGAAATTTGGCGAGTTCCTGGAAGATGAGATTGAAACTTTCTCGGAGATTTCTAAAGTTGAGCTGCAAGGTATCAACGACCGTGAGATTAAAATTAATGTCGACATTCATAAACTGGAGGCATTTAAGCTTAGCCTATATGATGTTGAACAGGCCATTGCCAATGAGAATGTTTCCATTTCGGGTGGTGAAATTAAGCTGGGCGAAACCCGCCGCTCCATTAGAACTATTGGAGAGTTTAGATCCATGGAGGAAATTGAGGATATTATTGTTAAGCACGAGAACAGTAACATTGTTTACTTACGTGATATTGCTGAGGTAGTTGATGGATATGCAGAATCAAGGAGTTTTGCCCGATTAAATGGCCAGCCGGTAGTTTCGCTTCAGGTAATTAAAAAGGGTGGCGAAAACCTACTCGATGCAACCGATAAAATATTTGAGTTACTGGATGAGTCGAGAGCCAATAAAGCGCTACCCGAGAATTTAAAAATAACACTCACCAACGACCAGAGTGACATGATTCGTAAGCAATTAAGCAACCTGCTTAATAGTATGATTATGGGAGTGCTGTTTGTAGTATTGGTGTTGTTCTATTTTCTTGGAACACGTAATGCCTTATTTGTTGGATTAGCAATTCCAATGTCAATGTTCCTGTCGTTTATTGTTCTTTCAATGATTGGTGCTAAAGTAAACATGATTGTGCTTTTTGCCTTGATCTTGGCGCTGGGTATGCTAGTGGATAATGCCATTGTTACGGTGGAGAATATTTATCGATTTGTTGACGAAGGCTATCCAAAGTTAACAGCGGCTAAGTTAGCAGTTGGCGAAATTGCGGTTCCCATTATTACGTCAACGGCAACAACACTAGCTGCATTCTTACCTTTAGCATTTTGGGAAGGAATGATGGGCGAATTCATGAAATACCTGCCAATTACATTAATCATTGTGCTTACATCCTCATTGTTTGTGGCCTTGGTAATTGTTCCGGTTTTCTCGGCAACTTTTGTTAAAAAAGATGCACACCTTGAAGCACCGAATAAAAAGAAGAACCTGATTATTGTTGGCATATTAGCCATTTTAGGCATGCTGTTTCTTGGAGGAGGAGTAAACATCTTTGGAAACTTACTACTCATCTTTGCCATCATTGGATTGTTAAATGTATTGGTCTTTCATAAAATTGAGAGGTGGTTTCAGAGCCGACTATTGCCGGCATTGGAGAATATTTACCTTAAGGTATTAACTGCAGTTCTAAAGGGCTGGCGTCCGGTTTGGATGCTTGTAGGAACTTTCTTTTTGTTAATCTTCACCATCGTGTTTCTTGGACTAAGAAATCCCGATATAATAACTTTCCCCGAAGCTGATCCAAACTTTATTAATGTTCTGGTTGAGCTGCCTATTGGATCAGATATCGAGGCTACCAATCAGTTTGTTTATGAGCTCGAGGATCATGTAAATAACGTAATTGAACCTTATAGCCATGCTGTTAAATCGGTGCTGGCAATTGTTGGAGAAGGCGCAAATCCTCAAAATGAATTTAGTTCAGGGTTCAATCCAGCCAGAGGTTTGGTAACTATTACATTCATCGATTATGAGTTTAGAGGCGATGTGAATACCACCGATGTACTTAAGGTATTAGGCGATTCGCTACTTGGTATTTATCCTGGTATTAGTTTCTCAATTGACCGCGAGCAAGGCGGTCCTCCGGTTGGTAAGCCAATTAATATTGAGGTTTCAGGTAAGGACTACACAGAGTTGATTGCTTTGACCGAAAAACTTGAATACCTGATTGAGTCATCAGAAGTGGAGGGAATTGAAAATCTGAAGATGGATTTGAATATCGGTAAGCCAGAGTTGATTGTGAACATTGATAGAGACCGTGCCAGACGATTTGGGCTGTCAACAGCTCAAATTGCAAGTACCATTAGAACTGCCTTGTTCGGAAAAGAAATTTCTGATTATAAAGAAGGCGAAGATGAGTTCCCAATCCAGCTAAGGTTAATGGAGAAGTATCGTTATGATATTCCCGCACTGATGAATCAGAAAATTACATTTAGAAGTCCATCGAGCGGAAGAATTATGCAAGTACCAATTTCATCGGTTGCTGATTTTTCATACAGTACCACTTACGGTTCGGTTAAACGTAAGGATATGGATCGTGTAATTACACTTTCCTCAAATGTTATGGAAGGTTATAATCCAACTAAGATAAATGAGCAATTAGCAAACCTACTGGCAGATTATGACATGCCTGCTGGTTATGAATATACGTTTACCGGCGAGCAGCAAGAAATGCAGGAATCAATGGATTTCCTTGCACGAGCTATGTTGATAGCCGTTTCGCTTATTTTGCTGATTCTGGTTACGCAGTTCAACTCCTTAATCCGACCAATGATTATTATCCTAACTGTATTGTTTAGTACCATTGGTGTATTTGGAGGAATTGCAACATTTGATATGCCATTTGTTGTAATGATGACTGGAATTGGAATTGTTTCGCTGGCTGGTATTGTTGTAAATAATGCCATTGTTCTCATTGACTACATCGATTTGTTAAAGAACCGTAAGCGTAAAGAACTGGGCTTATCGCAGGATGAGTTTCTACCTGCTGCAGATGCAAAAGAATGTATCATCGAAGGTGGAAAAACCAGATTACGTCCCGTACTTTTAACGGCAATAACAACTATCCTTGGCTTGATTCCATTGGCCATTGGATTAAATATAAATTTCTCTACGATGTTAAGCGATTACGATCCACAAATATATTTTGGCGGCGATATGGCAACCATGTGGGCACCAATGTCGTGGACTGTTATTTTTGGACTTACTTTTTCAACATTTTTAACATTGGTTATTGTTCCTGTAATGTACAGAATAACAACTAAGGCTCAGATTAGCCTGGCCAATGTATTTAAGAAATCGAACTAGTTTCAGACCTGGTTTGGTTTAAGAAATCAAGAAGCTATCCTGTTGGGTAGCTTCTTTTTTTTGTAAACTTTTTGATCAACAAAAAGCTGTTCTTTTTTCCATTGCTGAATAAAGAACCAAAAAAATATAGACAAATCGATCGCCTCATCCGGGCGATTTGTCTGGCCAGCGCGCGGCATGACTCTACTAGCTAACTAACAAGTTCGGAAATAACTGCAATTAAATTGAGGATCGGCCTCTTTTCGAATTGCTTCGTTAGCGGAAGGAATTATTGCTAAGCACTTACTAAAAAACCAGATTCTTTCAAATCTCAACAAGCCTTGCCACCGCTATCTTAATTAATTGTGTCAAGGTTATTAATCTCGCAGCTGATTAATTGAACCATCGGTGGCACGGATGCCACGAAGCAACAATTGAATTTTTTTCCGTCCTGAAAGGACAGCTTAATTCAGCCCAGTGGCAGCGCCCTGGGTTAATGATCCAAAACTGATTCTCGCCCTGCAAAGGCAGTTTAAATTTATTCAAAGCAGAAGGAAGCGACTGCAATTTGAGTAAAAAAGCAGGTAATATAGATAGCTTGGATCAG
>JBFHES010000094.1:0-15306 GCA_041584015.1 Bacteroidales bacterium | reverse complement strand
TACCATAAGTGGTCCAACTCCTGAGGCCTATGGCTCAATGTTAGAGATTAGCTGGCAAGGAACAAAGCCGGTGAAAATGCCCGATGGAAGCGAACGAAAGTTTATTCAGGATAATGACACGATTATTATGCGTGGCTATTCAGAGAATGATAAGGTGAGAATTGGTTTTGGAGAAGTAAGCACAAAGATACTTCCTGCAAAATAGATAAATAAAGAGCGCATGATTGTTAAATTATGCGCTCTTTAATTATGGCTTTCAATTGATCGGCATTTATGTTGAAAATATGATTTAAGAATGAAAGAAAAAATACAAATAATACCCAAAGAGATTCCGATACCACAATTGTTTGGTACCATGTTAGGTGCAATTGGTCCGCGACCAATTGCCTTTGCTAGTACTGTTAGTGCCGACGGAAAACCCAACTTAGCACCCTTTAGTTTCTTTAATGGTTTTGGTGCAAATCCGCCAATATTAGTGTTTTCACCATCGCGTCGAGGAAGAGATAATACAACCAAACATACCTATGATAATATTAAGCAGGTACCGGAAGTTGTAATTAATGTTGTTACCTACAATATGGTGCAGCAAACGAGTTTGGCAAGTTCTGATTTTCCTGAAGGTGTTAGTGAGTTTAAGAAAGTTGGATTCACAGAGGAAGCCTCTGATATAGTGAAGCCGGCGCGAGTGAAAGAATCTCCTGTACAAATGGAATGTAAAGTACTGCAGGTAATTGAAACAGGTCATGAAGGTGCTGCTGGTAATTTGGTAATTTGTGAAATTGTGAAGATTCATATTGATCCGGATATTCTCGATGAATTTGGAAAGATTGACCCACACAAGATTGATCTTGTTGGTAGAATGGGAGGAGACTATTACTGCCGCGCGTCGGGCAATGCCATTTTCGAAATAGAGAAACCGCTTACATCAGTTGGCATTGGTGTTGATGTGTTGCCTGCTCATGTTCAAGATAGCATGATTCTTACCGGAAACGACCTCGGACAACTTGGGAACCTAAAGGAGTTTCCGTCAGAAAGTGACTTGGTGGAAGTGAAGGAATTAGCTGAAGTAAAGCTGATAATTGAATCAGGTAATGATGGGGATGTGCAGCGAAAAGAAATGCACAATCTTGCAAAGCTAATGATCGGTGAAGGTGAAGTAGCCCTGGCTTTAAAACTACTGCTGCTAGTTTAAACACAAACCAGATTAACCGACCACCAGCCTCATTTTAATCGTAAATGCCTTAACCAGAAAAAATGCAAATTATGGAATCAAATAGTGTCATTGATAAATTACCAAAACATCTGTTAGATCTAATTATTGATCAACCATACAATGATTATACACCACAGGATCAGGCATTGTGGCGTTATGTGATGCGGCAAAATGTTGCTTACCTAAGTCAGGTTGCGCATGATTCTTATTTGGAAGGTCTTGAGCAAACAGGGATAAGCATAGAGCGTATTCCGCATATGTATGGTATGAACAGAATACTGAAAGAGATTGGATGGTCTGCTGTGGCAGTAGATGGGTTCATTCCTCCTTCGGCTTTCATGGAGTTTCAGGCATACAATGTTTTAGTAATTGCTGCAGATATACGACCAATCGATCAGATTGGCTACACACCTGCACCAGACATAATTCATGAAGCCGCCGGACATGCGCCGATAATTGCTAATCCTGAATATGCAAAATATTTACGTCGGTTTGGGGAAATTGGATCAAAAGCTTTTCAGTCAGCCAATGACTATAAAATGTATGAAGCCATCAGACATCTATCAATTCTAAAAGCTGACCCTTACACCGATTCTAAGGAGATAGAAAAGGCCAATGAGGAATTGCATCAATGTGAGCAAAACCTGGGAGATCCATCAGAAATGTCACGCATAAGAAATTTACATTGGTGGACAGTTGAGTATGGGTTGATTGGCGATTTGAATGATCCTAAAATATATGGGGCTGGATTACTTTCGTCCATTTCCGAAAGCTATAATTGCCTACAGGATAAGGTGAAGAAGATACCATATACAATCGATGCGGTTAATTATAGTTTTGATATTACAGAAGAGCAGCCTCAACTTTTTGTGACACCAGATTTCGAAAATCTTACCAATGTATTAGAACGTTTTGCCGATACAATGGCTTTGCGACAGGGCGGTATTGAAGGAGTTAAAAAGGCAATAGCCTCAGAGAATACTGGAACTTGCGTTTATGCTTCGGGGCTTCAGGTATCAGGTACCTTTACCGATTTTCTTGAATACAAAGGAAATCTGATTTATCTGAAAACAACAGGGCCAACCAGTTTGTGCGCAGGTAATGAAGAATTAGAAGGACATGGAAAGGAGTATCATGAACATGGCTTTGGTTCGCCTGTCGGGCGAATCGCTGGTTTAGAGGTATTACCTGAAAATGCAAGCGACGAAGATTTGCTTGCTTTGGGGGTTGAGATGGATCATTTGGCTGAGTTTGAATTCGAATCAGGAATTGCGGTAACAGGTATTCTCACCGGAATCTTGCGAAATGACAATCAGTTGTTGATGTTAACATTTGAGGATTGTCATGTTACACATGGCGATGATGATCTGTTTTTACCTGACTGGGGAACATTTGACATGGCTGTTGGAAGTAAAATAGTATCAGCTTTCTCGGGCCCTGCAGATGCAGATGCCTTTGAATTAAAGTATCCGGTGCCAGTTGAGAAAACGCATAAAATTCAGCATTCAGAGAAGGCTTTGCATTTGCATAAACTCTACCAAAAGGTGCGCGATATTAGAGAGCAAAAGTGCTCGTTTGCAGAACTGCAATTTATTTGGGATGAGATAAAAGCCAATCACGCGGAAGACTGGCTGTGCTCCATAGAAATTTTGGAACTGCTTAAGCAAAAAGGAATTCACGATGAATTTTATGAGCAGGTGCTTGCGTTCTTGGCAGTGAAACAAACAGAGAGCAAGGAATTGAATAAACTGATTGCAGACGGAATTTCTAAACTAAATGATTAAAAAACTAGGTATATCAATGTTGTTTTTGCTGGTACTTTCTGTTGGCAGCAACGCTCAGGTAAAGGAACTTAACTATGCCGAACTTGAACCGTATCTGCATAAGCAAAACGATACGTGTTATGTAATAAATTTTTGGGCAACCTGGTGCGCTCCGTGTGTTGCCGAATTGCCATATTTTGAATTGCTAAATGAGCGCTATAAACTGCAGCCTGTTAAAGTAATTCTTGTAAGTCTCGATTTTCCAAGGCATAAGGAGTCGCGGCTACTGCCGTTTATCGATAAGCATCAACTAAAATCTGAGGTGTTTTTCCTAAATGATCCAAACGCCAATGAGTGGATTAATAGTATTGATCCGGAGTGGTCGGGGGCAATCCCGTTTACCCTTATCTATAAAAAGAAGCAGCGCTTCTATTACGAGCAATCCTTTACCTATGAAGAACTGGAAAAGGCTGTGCAGCTGGCCTTACCGCAAAAAGAGACTAATTAGTTTGATAAATCTTTATAATGTAGGTGCATCTTGCTGAACCATTGATTAGCAATGCTTGTTCTCTTATCTAATTTCAACAAAATATTTAATCATGAGAAAAATAATTTTTATCGCTTTGGCGCTAATTGTATCAGTTTCAATAAATGCACAGAAAAGTGGTTACAAAGTTGGCGATATGGCCCGCGACTTTAATTTAAAAGGTGTTGATGGTAAAATGTATGCATCGAATACGATGGATGAGGTCAAAGGCCTTGTTGTTATTTTTACTTGTAATCATTGCCCTTATGCGGTTGCCTATGAAGATCGAATTATCGAACTAGACCGCAAGTATAAGAAACTGGGTTTCCCAGTGATAGCAATTAACCCAAATGATTCAACCATCGCTCCGGATGATTCTTACTCTGGAATGATTGAGCGTGCGAATGAGAAAGGGTTTACATTTCCGTATTTGTTAGATGCTGATCAGTTAATTTATAAAGCTTACGGTGCAACTAAAACTCCGCATGTTTATTTGTTAAATAAGGTAAAGAGCGGGTTGAAAGTGGAATATATTGGAGCCATAGATGATAATTATGCTGATCCATCAAAAGTAAAAAAGGCATTTTTAGCGGATGCTATTGACGCACTGCTTAAAGGAAAATCACCTAAGCCAAATTATACAAAAGCCATAGGCTGTAGCATTAAGTCTAAAAAATAGGAGTGAAGTGGCCATCCGTTTCTCGTGGCTGTTTTGTGATGTATAACGGATAATTGAAGAAGTTGGAGCTGAGAAATTTTCAGGGAGTGTAAAATGATTTTGTAAGAAATTAAATTAATTTTACGGCAAATTACTATTTGACATGAAAAAAGTATCACATACGCTTCTTGGTTTTGTCCTTGTATCAATGTTAATCTTGTCATCTTGTGGTGATAAAGTTGAGAAACGAAAGGAATGGCTCACAGCAGGCCCTTGGAAGATGGTTAATTTTGAGGCAAGTGGCGCAAGTATTATTGAGTACTTTGCCAGTTGCGACCTTGATAATGAATATTCGTTTAGTGAAGGTGGAGACTACAGCGTAATGGAAGGCAAGACACTTTGCGATACAAGCGATTGGGATATCGTTTCGCTTGGAACATGGGACCTGAGTCCTGAGTTTGATGAGATTACGATTGAAACTTCTTATTACAATACAAGCTTTTCCATTGTTAAAATGAGCGACATTGAATTGGTGGTTGATGGCTATGATGGACTATGGGAAGCAGGAGGTCGAATAACCTATAACCGAAAATAATTACACTAATATAAAATAGTTAAGGCAGCTGAGAAGCTGCCTTTTTTGCTTTATTAGATTCTTATTTAGAGAAAAGTTGTTTTATTCTTTGGGCTGATTTCTGATGGCCCATATGGCATCGAGAACTAGCATGGAGTCAATGCTGATGACTTTCTCCTTCGCTTTAATCTCAATCTTTTCCATCCACTTTTTATTGGCTTCAATCAAAAGAATCTGATTGTCGATGCGTTCCACATCAATTCCATTTATGTATTCCTTTTTTCTTCCAACAGTTTTATCATAGTATTCAACCGTGTATTTTTCAGGTGTATTAATAACATACACTGAATCTGGCCAGAAACGAGTACGGTTAAACCATTGGTTACGACCGTCGGCATTAATATTTTGCCAAAAGTTTGTATAGCCATTGGGTGAAGCCTCCGAGTATCCGTTAATGGATTTTAAATTTCTGCTCTGTGCCGCTAGCATGGCGTCAATATGATTATGAATGGTTAGTTTGTCAGGAGTAGTAGGTTCGTATGAGATAACCTCACCAACAGGCACCTTTGAAAGTAATTTAATTAGCGGATCGGTCCGCTCTCTGGCCGATGTAATTTCAGTTTTCGAAACCCGATCTTGAAAAACATAGTTATCAACGATCAATAAGCTAAGTACAATGATGAAAATTGGAATTGAAAGCTTAGCATACTTTTTTAATAGGTAGGCAAATAGCACCGAACAAGCGATTGCAACAAATAGCAGTTCAACATTTATAACGCGTTGAACCATTTTAAGTGAACTGAAAACTGGTAAGAAATATACAAGCAGGTAAGCCGAAACATCACCAAGTCTAAAGAATAGTAGTTTAGTGACAAGGGCCGCAACAACAATATAGAAGATTGTTTTCTGTAGATCGGCATTTAGAAAAAAATCTTTTTTGTAGTTCTTATATAAGACGATTATACTAAAGCTAAGCATTGCAATGGAAGCAAGTCCTCCAACAAATAGTTGATGGTTCCATGGGTTGGGATGATGCATACCTGTATTGCTAAGGAAGTCCCAAATAATGCTGCCTTTTCGGCTGAATAAATAAGAGCTAATATCTGGAATGTTGGTCAAGATACCAGCGTATTGTTCCATGCTTGGTGCGGCGCCTTTATTAGTGTATGGTAATACAAACGGTATAAGCAAAAGCAAGCTAGCGCCGATAGCCATGGCTGTTCTTCCTAGTTTTTTGCTGTCTTTAAGAAGAGGTACTAATTCTTTTCGTTTGTTAATCAATATTGCAATAAGATAGATATTGAATGGTATCATCAACATAAAGCCAATGTAAATGCCACAGTATACTTGATACACAACCGATAATAAAGCAAAGAAGAGAAACTTAGGATTAAGTTGTTTGCTGAATTTATAAAGCATTAAAAAAGAGAGCGGTATTGCAAATCGAGGGAAGGTTTGTGCATGGGCTACCTGTGATTGCAGAGCAATTGAAAAAGTAAAAATGAAGGCTCCAAGTACTGCAGCATATCTGTTTTTAGTTAGGGTATTTAAAAGTAGGTAGCTTGCCAAATAGTTAAAGCAGGTCATTAATAAAAACCACAGCTGGAATGAATTGAAGATATCAAAGCCCAATACTCTGAAGAAGGCATAAAATGGTGCCGCACCAAGTAAATTGTCGGAATAGGTTATTACATTCGATTTGGGATAGAAGAAAGGGGCATCCCATAAATTAACCTGACCAAGCATGAATTTACGTGCATGCTCTAACAAATACATGTTAAATCGTGCGTCGCCTAAATCACCAGGAAAATAGGATAAACCCAGACCAACAATATTAAAACTAATGAAATATAGCCCAGCAAGCAGGCCAATTGTAAACGGAAGGTTCTTGTATAGAAATTCTGATATGGTTTGCGTTGTGATTTTAACAGGCATGATTTGAAATAAATTTAAAGACTAAAATGGCGGTTGTTATTAGTATTGATCAGGTCTTTATTTTTTGAAACGATATTTGAGAATGCACCAGATGGCTCGAAAACCATCTTTGGCATTTATTTTTTTACCTTCTTCGTAAGTGCGTCCGTAGTAAGAAATACCAATTTCATAAATCTTTATATGCGCAATTCTGGCAACTTTTGCAGTAACTTCTGGCTCAAAGCCAAATCTCTTTTCCTTTAAATCCAGACCTTTAATAATTGAACTTCTAAAAAGTTTATAACACGTTTCCATGTCGGTTAGGTTTAATCCGGTAAATATATTCGAGAAGAAGGTGAGAAGCTTGTTTCCAACGGAATGCCAGAAGAAGAGGATTCTGTGCGGATTGCTGCCAATAAACCTTGAGCCATAAACCACATCGGCATTTACTTTAATTACAGGTTTCAATAGTTCATTATACTCGGCCGGATCGTATTCAAGATCCGCATCCTGTATAATAAGGTATTCACCATTGGCAGCTTCAATTCCTCTATGAAGTGCCGCACCTTTTCCTCTGTTTTTATCCTGAGTAATTATTTGTACAGGCAACTGTGGCAACATTTTAATCGACTCCTCAATTTTCTCGAGCGTTCGGTCCGTTGAGCAATCGTTAATAACGATTACCTCTTTTTTAATGTTACCTATCAATTCAATCGAACTGATCTGACTTAATACCTGTTGAATGGTATTTTCTTCGTTGTAAGCAGGTATTATTATACTCAGCGTGTTAATCATTGAAAAGGTTTTGTGTTCACAAATATATTGAATATTAAATAATGTGCTTATTTGCTATGTAAGCGTTAATCTAGATGTCTTTTGCTGCGAACGACTTTAGTGCGTTCTCGGCAAAGCCCCAGTCGAACTTTTTTAGGTTCGCATCTGTTGACATCAGGATAATTACATCTTGTTCTATTAATTCTTGTTTTACATTAAGGTTCTTAACCCTGTTGCTTTTTACAGCAGGATATACCGCTTTGTTGTAGTACCAGAACGAGCCATTGTCGAATATTTTTTTTGAATCTCCTCTGCCATGTATGCCCCAATAAAAACTATCAGAAACAATAATGGCTTTGGGTTTTGTTTTGCCATCTGCATGAAAAACGGTTTTTGGATAGGCCATTTTTTTCTTGCTAATTGGTAGTAGTAGGTTTAGGCCGCGCTCAATATCGTAATCGAGGGTGTTTAAAGAGCTTTTTAGTTCAACCTCGTTCCAGCTATATTTAGGCATGTTTATATCCAGACTTACTTCCAGTCGTTTAATAATGGTGTCCAGTGCTAATTCCATTCCGTAATAACTCCAATGTATACCAGTTTTAGGATAGAGCATATGTTTGGAGGTATCTTTCATTTGCTTGAACCAGGTATTCAGATCAAGGTAGTCAAGCGTTGAATGCTGAAGATGGCGGATATACATTTCAAAGTTGGTTGTGTCTTTTGCAGCAATAAGTTCATCAGGAATAAATTCAGGATAAAAAGAGCCTTTGCCAGGTGCCAGAACCACCAATAATTTTGTGTTGTACTTACTTAAGGTGTCTTGTAGAGTTTCAAGCTGATTTAGGTTCTTTCTGATGATATCCCTACCTATGTAGTCGTTGCCATAATAGGCATCTATGTAACCGTTCTCATATAAATAGCCGCTCTTCCCAAGAGTTACACTCTTGGCTCTGGTGACGTTAAACAAACGATATACAAACTCATTGTTTATTCTAACCAACAAGCTTCTAAAACCAAAATGGTCGTTTAGGTACTTTTCTGTTTGTTGTTGGAAGCTTTCATCCAGCCAATTGCTAAATGAGGTTTCAGGCGCTTCTGCTTTTACAATAGCTCCATGCAGTGGTTCCAGCTCAATTGGTTTGAATGCCTGCTGAATAACTGGCAGCATGAGCATGAGCATGATGGCTCCAAACAAAACTACATTATGGATTCCGTGCTTTTTCATTAAAACCTAAAATAGATGAATGGATTGAAACCAGAGGTTGATAAAGCTGAAACCGAGAGAATGAATAATACCGATGAGACGGTGAATACGGATAGCTTAAATCTCTTGCTATAATAACTAAAGAAAACACGATCGTGCAAGGCTTGTCCTTTTTTGCTAATTGTGAAAAAGGCAAAAAAGATTGCTATCATCAGAATGGTAAAGAATTCCTGGTTGCCTTTCAACTGTATCATATCGAAATTAAAAGCAAATAGTTTTTGATAAAAGAGCATGGCAGTGTCAAACTCTTCTATACGGAATATTACCCATCCGAGCATTACAATAAAAAAAGTAAAAATCACACTAAATGGTTTTCCTAGTTTGGTGAGTACGTTTTTTAAAAACAGTCTTTCCAGAATAAGGAAGAGACCATGATAGGCGCCCCAGATAACAAAGTTCCACGATGCGCCATGCCAAAGTCCGGAGACAAGAAATACAAACCAAAGGTTAAAATACAGGCGATGTTTTGAATTAACTTTACTTCCTCCTAATGGAATGTAGAGGTAGTCGCGCATCCATGCGCCAAGAGTAATGTGCCAGCGTCTCCAGAACTCAGTAATGCTTTTTGATACGTATGGATTATTAAAGTTCTCAGGGAATTTAAAGCCAATCATTCTACCGATTCCAATTGCCATGTCAGAATATCCTGAGAAGTCAAAATATATTTGAAAGGTGTAGGCGATAATACCTAGCCAGGCCGTACTCGAGCTAATCTCATTAAAATCGAGTGCCATGATTTCGTCGGCCTTGGCACCCATTACATTCGCAATGAGAATTTTTTTTGCCAGACCGATACAAAACCTGATGAAACCTAACACCCGATCGTTGTAGCTTGCTTCTCTATTGGTAATTTGGTCGGCAATGTAATTAAAGCGCACAATTGGGCCAGCAATTAATTGCGGAAACATAATGATGTACAGCATGTAGTCGTTTACCTTGTCAAGCGGTTTGTGCACTTTTCGGTATACATCAATAGAATAAGTTAGTGTTTGAAAGGTATAGAATGAAATACCAATTGGTAACACAATTTTTGTCCATTGCACCGATGTTTGTCCAAATTGTGCCAGAATGCCATTTACATTCTCAATGAAGAAGTTGGCATATTTAAAGAATGCCAGTAAGCCCAGATTCAAAGTAATGGACAGAATAAGTAAAAGTTGTTTCCTTTTCTGGTCGGTGCATTGGTGCATCCACCTTACGAGATAAAAATCGAGGTAAGTAGAGGCAAGGAGAATGAAAATGAATTTTGGAGCACCCCAGCTGTAAAAGGCAACGCTGAACAGCAGTACCACAATGTTCTTGAGTTTGGCTCCAACTAAATAGTAGCTTAACAGAAAAAGAGGTAAAAAGTAAAGAAGGAAGGTAATGCTGCTAAATACCATAGCTGAGTAGGGTAGGTTCCTTTAATTAAAAAAGAGGTTGCCTGATTGACAACCTCCTTGAAATATTTTTAAGCGTATACTATTCAGTTTTAGCTGCTCTTGCTTTAGCAACATGGTCTAGTGTTACAGTGCCGCCTTCATTTCCCCATGAATTTAAAATGTAGTTCACTACATCTACTACTTCCTGGTCAGCTAGTTCTCTGGTTAGCTTCATTACGCCACCTGGGTAATCAGCACCATTTACTGTAAGCGGCTCGCTTGAACCATAAATCGTTTGGTAAACAGCTCTTTGCTTATCAGCTAATAAATAGTCAGCTTTAGCTAATGGAGGGAATGCTGGAGGAAGACCCATACCAGTTGGCTGATGACAAGCCATACATTGCTCTTTGTAAACAGCTTCACCTGCTGCAAGATCAAGAACCGGAGCTTCTTCTTTTACTACCTCTTTTGCTTGTTTTGCCGGCTCTTTAGCTGCCGTATCGTCAGTTTTTTTTGCTCCGCCACCGCATGAAGCAAATAATATTAGTCCAAAGCCTGCTAATACTAAAGTTAATTTACGCATAATGAATTGTTTAAAATTTTAGTAATCAATTTAATTTGAAAACAAAGGTGGCTTTTTATCAGAAAAATAACAAACAAAGGCTATTCTTTTTAAGCGTGATTGCTCATTTAGTTCTTCCATGCTATTTCTTGCGTAATGCCTTACAGGTGCTACTCCCAAAACATTTTTCTGAATTGCACCTAATGCGGTTGTACTCCATTCTTCAATAAAAATAAGACTTTTAATTTCGGTCAAATCAATTTCAACATCAACTACTCTTAATGTCATCTCACCGGTATTCAGATCAAGTACTTCGGTAGTGTCTGCTCCTGCTCCCATGTTAGCTCTTATTTCCTGCCAGGAAATGGGTGCCTCTGCTTTAAAATAGAACGGATCGTAGGCGCTAAGTTCGTTGTTTTTAACCCGGTCAAATAGATCGCCAATTAACTTTTGCTTGTTAAGGTTAGCCATCCATTCAGGTTTGTCAGCTTCAATTTCTAGTGAAACTTCATAAGAAATGGTTTTAATGTTTTTTGCAAGCGAATCTGATTTTACATTATCTTTATCCGTGCAGCCGAAAAGTGCCATTAAAGCTATAATAGCAATGGTTTGTGTAATTAGTCTCATACTCTTAAATAATTAAATTGATACGCAAATATAATATAATAGGGGTTATGTCTGGTACCTCGCTCGATGGACTTGATATTGCCTTATGTAGCTTTGAAAATGTAAACGATAAGTATCAATATAATATTGTTAATGCAGAAACGGTAAGCTATTGTCAAGAATGGAGGGCAAGCTTGGGTGGCGCTCAAAGTATAGCAGGTATCGCACTTATGAACCTTCATCGCGATTTTGGAATCTACATAGGTGAAAAGGTTAATGAGTTTGTTCAAAAACTGAATTGTAAACCTGATTATATAGCTATTCATGGACACACCGTTTTTCATCAACCTGAGCTGAAGCTTACCGTTCAAATTGGAGATCCAGCATTTGTTGCAGCAATTTGTGGAGTTGATGTTATTGGTGATTTTAGAAGTTTTGATGTGGCTCTGGGAGGACAGGGGGCACCGCTTGTTCCAATTGGAGATGAATTGCTTTTTAATGAATATGATTATTGTTTAAATCTTGGTGGTTTTGCCAATATTTCAAGTGGTAAGCCCGGACGTGTGGCCTATGATATTTGTCCTGTGAATATTGTGCTAAATGAGTTGGCCAAATTAGTGGGACTTGATTTTGATGAAGGAGGAGGAATAGGTAAATCTGGCAATGTGAACAAAGCTGTTCTTGCTGAATTAAATGCGTTGGAGTTTTATAGTCTCAAGTACCCAAAATCTCTGGGACGAGAATGGGTGGAGCAGCAAATCTGGCCAATCTTAAATAATTCAAGTATTACTGTTTCTGATAAGATGAGAACTTTTTATGAGCATATAGCAATGCAGATTGCAAATAATATTGCTGAAGAGGCTACTGTTCTTGTTACAGGTGGTGGGGCTTATAATGAGTTTTTTATAGAACTATTAAAACAACAATCGAAGTCACATATTATTTTACCGAATAATCTAATAATCGATTTTAAAGAGGCGCTAATATTTGCTTTTTTAGGTCTGCTTCGAATCGAGAATAAAATTAATACGCTCGCATCAGTAACTGGTGCAAAAGCAAATTCTGTTGGTGGCTGTATATATAAAGGTCGAATTTAACCTATTCGACTAATTTCATAAAGCGAATCAATATCCAGGATATGCAGCATGTTTTGCTCAATCTTAATAATCTTTTCATCCTTGAACTGTTTTAGAATCCTTATGGCGCTTTCTTTCGATAAAGCTGTCATATCTCCAAGTTCCTGCCGCGATAAGGTAAGTTTAAATGGGTTCGACTGATAGATCTCTTCATACAGATAGATAAGTGCATCTGCAATTCTTCCTGGCATTTGCTTTTGAGTTAGACTTACAAACTTTTGAAAATTGTTAAGCGTTTGAATATTGGCGCTTTTATAAGTTTGAATAGAAAAATTGGTATTCACATTCATTATCTCCATGAATACATTTACGTCAATAAAGCAGGCACTGCATTCTTCAATGGCACGAACAGTAAAATGGTGTTTGAAATCAGTGAACATTCCTGGTCCACCAATAAACTCTCCGGCCTTAATTATCTTCAGTATAATATTTCTTTGATTACTCCCTTCAAGGTAAACTTTGGCCAAACCAGAAGTAAACGACATTAAATGTGTCATTGCTGTACCTTGCTTAAAGATAATCTCTCCGGGATTGTATTTGGTCTCGTACCGGTTTTCATTAAACTTGATCAGTTGCTCATCGCTAAGATAGCTGAAGATTGGAGATCTCTTGATACAATCAAGACAGTTGCATGTTCCTTTGCTGCTTTCGGCTCTCATAAATTGGGTAGCTATTATACTGTATTTTTGATATTATTCATTGTGGCAATCAATTTATGCCCATTTTCGAAACTTTAAATATTCCTGTAATAAAGTTCCAATACAAAGTAAACATTATTTTGGAAAATGCCGCGTATCATTATTTAATTGATCCTAATCATGCGGTAGTATGTGATGGCTTACTTTTGAGGTTGATATATGTCAATGGAATCATGATTTATATCTTTATTTTAATTATAAATCTCAATTAGCATCGCGCAGATAGCTGTTACAATTAGATTACATTTGGTAATTGAAATTTTAAAAAGTGTAAAACTAAAATATAGATTCATGAATAAAACAATCAAACTTTTTTTGGGAATAGCATTAATGTTTTCGCTGGGGCTAAGCTCTTGTGAATATAGTGTTATTGAACCGGTTGTAATAGAACTGCCGGATGATCCAATAAGCTTTTCAGCAGATATACAATCAGTTTTTACAGCAAAGTGTTTAACATGTCATACGAATACTAAACCTGTTTTGCTTGAAACTGCATCCTATAATAATTTATTTGATGAAGGTCTTATCGATCTGGAAGTGCCGTCTTCAAGTATTCTTTATACTTTGCTGGAAACTGGACATCCTGGTGGAAATAATGCTTTTTCTGCGCTTGAGCTAGCACAGTTGCTTAAATGGATTGAGGAAGGCGCATTAGACAATTAAACAAAACATGAAATTATGAAACTAAGAAATACACTATTACTTGCCTTATTTCTTTTAATTGGGCAATCGATGCTTGGACAAGATGCCGAGAAAAAGAAAGTTGATAAACCAGTACGGTCTCCTTGGGAAGCTACAACTCTTATTGATTTTCCAACAACCAGAAATTTGCCTAGAGGCGGACTGGAAATGATGATTAATCACCGATTTGGAAAAATGGGAAATGGCTTTTCCGATTTGTTTGGTGTTTATGCACCTTCAAATATATGCATTGGTATGAGCTATGGTATCACCAGTAAATTATCTGTTGGTCTCTTTACTGAGAAGAATAATAAAATGCAACAATTGGAATGGAAGTATTCAATTCTTCGACAAACAAGGTCGGGAGCTGTTCCAGTTGATCTTTCATATTATGGTAACATTGCCGCCGATACACGTGATGAAGAAGTGTATGGGGTAAACTACGAAGCCATGAATCGTTTTTCATTTTTTAATGAACTTATTGTTTCTAGAAAGTTTGGTGCAAAGCTTACTGTTCAAACAGCTTTAAGTTATACACATTTTAATGCAGTTGATTCACTCGAACGTCATGATATTCTGGCTTGGCATGCAGGTGCCAGGTATAAAGTAATGTCTGGTATGACATTGATTATGGAAACGAATATGCCACTTAATGTGAATCTTAATGGAAATGAGCGTTTCGATGAATTTGAAGAGTTAAATCCAGGGGCAGCATTCGGATTGGAGTTCGGTACAAGTACCCATGCGTTCCAAATATTTGTTTCTAATTACGAACAGATTATTCGCCAGAAGAATATTGCCTATAACCCTAATTCTCTCAGCGACGACAAACCGCTTATTGGTTTTAATGTAACTGTACGTTTCTAGTTGAAGAAAAAAGAAGATGAAAAAATATTTAAGAATATTATTGTTGATTCCTCTCTTGTGGAGCACTGCCGTAAGTGCAAAGCTTAGCAAGGAGGAGAAGATAAGAAAGAACAAGCAGCGCAACGAGATTTGCTTTAAGTGTCATAATCAGAAATGGTATTACTACCATAATCCAGAAACTGAGATGGATGTGAAAAAGAAAATGTTTTCTGAACTTATTGTAGATTCGGTTGAGTTCTATAATTCCAATCACCGTAATTTTAAATGTGTCAGTTGTCACTCTGATGAGTATGAGGAGTTCCCTCACGCCGGTGAATTGCGTATGGAAGAATTATACGCCTGTAATGACTGTCATGGTGGTGATGACGACTGGGCGCATTATAAGTTTGATGAAATTGAGGAAGAGTTTCTAGAAAGTGCTCATTCTACTAAGCATGATGCGTCTTTTTCATGCTGGATGTGTCATGATCCGCACGCATATAAAATTAGTGCAAGAACAGAGGAGAATATGGCTGCTTTAATTCAGTACGACAATAATATATGTCTTAACTGTCATTCTAATACAGATAACTATCAGCGCATTAGTGACAACATTAATCCGGATGTTAATAAAAGTCACGACTGGTTACCAAACCAATCCCTTCACTTTGCAAATGTACGTTGCATAGAATGCCACACACAAATTTCCGATAGTACTTTAATCGCTCAT
>JBFHES010000093.1:0-15318 GCA_041584015.1 Bacteroidales bacterium | reverse complement strand
GTGCAAGTCCGATGGGTGGAAGTTATCAGAGTGTTGGTTTGAATATAATTGATTCGTTAGCTGATATTAGTGCTGGAGGAACTTATGAGATCACTTATGCTTATGTTGATTCAAATTTTTGCAGTGCAGCTGTTAGCAACACAATTCTTGTAAATGAGACGCCGGCGATTAACTTAGGCACTACTTCAGACAATTGCGAAGGCGATACGCTATTCCTTGAGACTGGCCTATTGGGAATGGATCATCTATGGTCAACAGGTGATACCAGCACGATTATTCAGATTGTCTCCAGTGCAGATTATTCAGTTACGGTAACAAGTGCAGAAGGATGCGAAGCGGCGGATACAATTGTTGTGATCTTTCATGAAATACCGCTTGTATCAATAAGTGGAGATACGGTGGCTTGTGCCAATGAGGTGATTAGTCTTGAAGCAACTAGCACGGCATCAAGTTATCTATGGGATTCCGGAGAAACTACTTCGGTTATCTCAACATCAAGTCCGGGTATCCATTCTGTTGAAGTGGAGGAAAACGGATGTAGCGCAAGCGCATCAATTGAACTTGTTTTCAATCCGGTTCCGGTGGTTGACTTAGGTGCCGAAATCGATTCATGTGTTGGAGCTACTGTGCTCATTGATGCGGGTGCGGGAAGCAGCTATATTTGGAATACTGGTGATACCAGTCAAACAATTGAGTTAACAGATGCCGGTACTTACACCGTTACGGTTACAAATGAATTTGCTTGCATGAGTAGCGACGATGTTGATGTTTCTTTTACAGAGTACCCCATTGCCTCATTTACCTATAGTATGAATGAGACCATTGTTACCTTTACAAATACATCTCAGTTTAACGATTTGGGTTCCTATATGTGGAATTTTGGCGACGGTCAAAGCTCCAGCATCATCAGTCCAATGCATGTGTATGGAAGTTACACTGATTATACTATCACTCTGATAGCTGAGAATTCGTGCAGTAGCGATACGGCTATTGAGAACATAACAATTCTTGATGTGGATGATCCGTTGGCCTTAGATCTGACTATTTATCCAAATCCAACAGCTGGTCTGGTGCATTTAAATGTTAATCAAGCTCATCTTAATGGATTAGTATTGACAGTTTTTAATATGCTAGGTGAAGAACTTAAGCAGGTAGCGATTACGAATGTAAAGCAATCTGTTGATCTGTCAGGATATGGTCAGGGCGTCTATTCACTGGTTTTCAGAAATACAGAAGGTTTGTATTATCATCATACCTTAAATGTAATTCGCTAGAATTAGTATTAAGCGGATAGCTGTGTTGCGTTAAAACTGCAATACAGCGATCCGCTTTTTCTATGATGATTTTTGCAGTAAATCGCTGGGTATTATCTAAACATTAAAGGTGCACAAGCTGTTTCGTTGCTATATTAGGTTTAGATAGAAATATTGATCAACTCGAAAAAAATACAATTAAAACCTCCAATAAGGAGTCGCAACGTTGCGTCCGATTTGTTTCAGTTTGTCTTTAAAAAGGCCAAACAGGAAACGCTCATAAGGTTTGCCTCTGCTGAAGAAAGGAGTGAATACAACCAGCGCATCATGCAGCGAATAGGTATTGATTCAAATCAGTACTCGGTTCTCAATATTCATAAAATTGGGATAGATGCCCCCGTAAGTTATGTTTTTAAGGAATTGCTTAACTGGGATGGCGATTCAACTTGTTGGCCAAACCACCTGGCAAAGGTCGATCGTATTGATGATAACTTAGGTAATATTCGAATACTGCCCTTGGGTATTAATCGTCTTTTGGGCGTTAAAATGACACCCTTGTTCCTGCTAAAAGCACTACGTATAAAACAGGTGCCTGATGCATTTGATTTTGACAATGCTCGCTATTTACTATATGAGTGTTCCGGTGGTTATCCAATTGGAATATATACCATGTATGTGCGCTCATCGATAGCAGAAATGGGAGAAATAGCTCAAAGCCAACTAATCCTTGCTGTGGGATTTAATTTTTATGGCAAAAAGGATTGGCAAAATAAGCGCCGTTTAATCAATGCCATTTGGGAGTCGGTGCACAATCGGGTTACATCAAACGTGCTAGGCCGGCTCAAGCAGCTCTGCGAATGGCGTATTGAATCCATTCAAAATAAATAGTTCGGTGCCATAAATTACGCTGCCTTGCTTATCCTTCTGTTTCCAAAATAAATGGCAATACCGCCAGTGAAAAACATTATCAGGCTGTAAACAGCAGGAGCAATGGCGTAGGCGCTACTTCCTAAAAGTACAACCGCAACGGTAATGGCAAGTGTCCCGTTTTGAATGCCAGATTCAATTGAAATTGAAATGGAGCTCTTATCATTTATCTTGAATAAGCGAGCGCTATAATAGCCAATGATCATGGTAATGGCGTTTAGCGATAGTGCAATCAGTCCTGCTTGCTGAAAATAGGATATAAAATTAGCACGTTCTTTTACCACAATTCCGGCAATAACTAAAATAATTACAACACCTGAGGCAATCCGAACAGGTTTTGCCATTTTCTCAGCAAAAGGCTTTTTGTAGTGCCTGATGATCATCCCAATACTTACGGGTATAACTGTAATCACCATAATCTGGATAATGGTCTCCAGTACATTTAGTTTTATCATTTGGCCGGCATTCAAAAAATGACTTAGCGCAAAGTTGACAATAAATGGAATGGTAAGAATGGTTACTAAACTGCTAACCGCAGTTAGTGATACCGATAGTGCAATGTCGCCTTTCGCCAAATGAGATATTAAATTGGACGTTGGTCCACCCGGACAAGCAGCCAAAATCATAATGCCAATGGCAATCTCCGGTTGCACCGGAAAAGCCAGCACCAACAAATAGCCTATGAGTGGGAGCACTATCAGCTGATTGGTTAAACCAATAAGCATAGCTTTCGGGTAAATAAGAATACGTTTGAAATCATCGAGCACCAGTGATAAGCCCATGCCCAGCATGATAATGATGAGTGATGATGCTAATATGATTGTTGATAATTGATCCATAAAGCCTAAATTATTTTGTTCTTTAAATACGTTTGTTCTTCTTTTTAAAACGGATTGCTGTATTGCGGATCTGATAGCAAATCATCGTCGGTTAATGTTTTTAAAAAAGCAATCAAATCTGCCTTGTCTTGCTCCGATAACATTAAACCTGTGTAGGTTGTGTATTCCAGTGCCGGATCTAATGTTGGTGATTTTTGAATGTTTTCGTTGTAATGGTTAACAACCTGCTCGAGGGTTGTAAAACGGCCATCATGCATGTAGGGAGCGGTTACTTCAATATTTCGCAAGGAGGTAACTTTAAATTTTGCGCGGTCGTTTACATCACCTGTTACTGCTTCTCTGCCAATATCCGTTTGGTTCATTGGCAGATCAAGGCCATTATTAATATATCGGTCGTTCTCAAAATTACTTACTGTATGGCAGTGTGCACAATCGGCACCGGATTCGTCTGGGAATCCCGGGTTGTATTCCGTGAAAAATAGTTTCCGCCCATTTTCTTCACTCGGGGTTAAATTAGCAGCACCCAGCAGAAATTTATCATATTTGCTGTTTACCGAGACAATACTATTCATGAACTGCTCAAGGGCTAGTGCCATCTTTTCTTCGCTTATCTCGTTGCTTCCAAAAGCTCTTGTGAATTGATCTTTATATTCGTTTCGGGCATTAAGCTTGGTAATTACTCGTTCCAATGTTTCATTCATTTCCAGTGGATCTTGAATTGGCTTTAGTGCCTGATCACGTAATAAGTGAGCTCGGCCATCCCAGAAAAATTCGTTTGAATTCCAAGCCATATTGAAAACGGCCATTGCCTGTCGTTTGCCGGGAAGGCCCTCCACGCCAATTGAAAATCTTGCTGTATCGGTAAAAGCATGTTCTTGTCGGTGACAACTGGCACAGGCTTGTGTCCCATCCTTTGATAAATCTGTATCATAAAAAAGCATTCTACCTAATTCCACCTTTTGAACGGTAAGGATGTTGTCTTCCGCTAGCATAGGAGGTGGGAATTCTCCAATGTTTAGCAGGTATAATGTAGAGTCATATTCTACATATTTTATTGGCTCCGCTGCTTTTTCGCAGGAGCTTAGCGCGGCTAAAAGAACCAGTGTTGCAATTATTTGAACTGTATAAAATCTCATAAGTGCCAGATTAATATTAAAAAAGGATCAATTTGTCTTTTATATAATGCTATCAATATAACTTGATGAAGGACAATTTGTTTATTGTGATTTTTCTGATGAAAATGGACGATCGGGTTTTTGGTTATCAGGTGGCAGATTTATGAGTTTGCACATACTTGATAATTCATTTTCTTTGCAGAAGTATTTAGCTAAACAGGATTGAAGATGCAAGAAGTAGAATCACCATGTATAAAGGTTTGCCAGCACGATAGCGCCGGGGTTTGTTTCGGTTGCCGCAGAACGAGAGACGAAGCTGGTAATTGGTTTTCGTTTACCAACGAAGAGAAATTTGAAGTTTTGAAGAAGACCAGCAGAAGACGAAATGTTGAAGGTGAGTCGCCTGCAGGATTTTTGCGCTAATAAGAAAGGCAAAGCTTCAGGTTGCCTAGTTTAAGGTACTATCCAAGGCTTTTTCTATGATGGCATATAATTGTGCTTTTTCTAGTGGCTTTGTTATAAAACCGTTACATCCCGCGTCAAGGGCTTTCTTTCGGTCTTTTTGATAAGAGAAGGCTGTTTGTGCAATAATCGGAATGTTTGGATTTAGCAGTTTTATGCGTCTTGTGGCCTCGAAGCCGTCAACTTTTGGCATTTTTAGATCCATCAAAATAAGATCAATAGGTGTGTTCTTTTGCACCATGGCAATTGCCTCCATGCCATCGGGGGCGTGCAGCAGTTTGTAATTTCTTAGGCTTAATAATTTCTTGATGTAGATGTAGTTTATCGGATCGTCTTCAGCAATTAATATGGTAATACTTTTTTGTGCTCCCTCCATATCTTTTTTTACGCTTTCATTTAGTTTAATAGAAGCAGGCAGTGGAGTCTCAGTTAATGGCTTACCCGGAATTCCAAAATAAAAGTTAGAACCAACACCTTGGTTTGATTCAATTACAAGTTTACTTGATACTAAGGGCAATAGTTTATCAACAATTGACAAACCCAAACCAGAGCCTTGACTGAAATTGTCGATTTTTGAAAAGCGCTCCATGATAAGCTCTAAGTTTTCTTTGGATATGCCTATACCCGTGTCTTTAACAAAACACATTTGCTCACCATATGCATTGGTTTTAATCCCAAATTCTACAACTCCTTTAGTGGTAAATTTTAGTGCATTTGATAGTAAGTTTGCGAAAATTTGCTTGACTCGTAATCGATCCGAGTGGATAATGACGGCTTCCTTGGCCTTATATTTTTCTAAGCGCAAATCAGCATGACATTCCGGTGCAAATTGAATATATAATTCATCTAAAATATCGTTTATGTCGAAATCTTCAAGCACTAAATCCAGACTGCCGGATTCTAGTTTAGCAAAATCTATGAGATCATTAATCAGCTTTAACAAAAGATTGTTTTGTTTAAGAACCACCTTTGAAAACTCAATGAGCTCAGGGTCTTCAACAGTTTCTGCAATTATAGTTGAAAATCCACAGATCGCATTTAAGGGTGTTCTTATTTCATGATTCATCGATGCAAGGAATTCCGATTTTAGTCGGTCGCTTTCTTCTGCCTTCATGAGGGCATCCATTAACTTCTGTTCTGTGTGCTTTCTGTTTTTAATCTCACTAAGCAGCGATTCTGTTCTTAAATCTATTTGTTTGGTTCGGCGTCTAACTTCTTCTTCCAGGCTCTCGCTGTAATTTGCTATTTCTGTTTTTTGTTTTGATAAGGTTTGTTTTTGATGAAAGTCAGAACGCTCCAATCGTTCAGAGTTGTATAAACCAATCATGCAAATAATGTTAGCCGCAATAAAAAATGCATTGGCAGTTATTAGCTGGTCAAATTGTGTGTCGAAAACAGATTGAAAGATTGGAAAGCTAAGGTTGTAAATAACGATTAGTAAAGTACCAGCTATGGAGGCTGCAAGGAAACGTAGTTTCGTGTAGAAATAACCTCCTATAAAAATTAAAAATATTCCACCGTAGTAGTATAGATTATCTGGATTACGATGTAACATGTAAATGATCCCGGATCCACTTATAATAAGCACACCGAAGGTAAATGTCTGCCATATTTGTTGAAACCTTTTATGCAAGGATAATAGCAGTGTAACCACAAGAATAGGTATGACAATGGCGAAACGGATAATCAGAAATTCTTTGGAATAAGCTGATGATGTATGCGTGTCGAAAAAACCAAATGCCGCATACATTAATAGAGTTGTGGCAATGGCAAGTCGGTATATGAAGATAGAATTTCTAAAATACTGGGCACGAAACTCTTTTTCAAGTTTGTTGTCGTTAAATTTTAATGAAGTTTTATTTAGCCTCGTTGCTTCCATTTAAAAAATCGCATCACGTTTATTCTGAGTATTTGGATGATGTTGGTTGAAGGCAGCAAACATTTAGCATGTTTATGTACCAATAACATAATGGAAATTGACGAGAAATGTTCAGTTGCAAAGTTGAAATATAACCTTCACAAATAAATGCCCGCGTAATTTAAGTCCGGTAAGCGTTGCACAAACTTAGGATACTGTATGTCATCTAATCACCAGCTCGCTTGTCTTGTAAGCCGTTTTCAAGAAACCTTGAGCAATGACAGAGTGTAACTTGGCTTTGTTATTTAATAACCTGAGGATTGATCATAATTCGTTCTGAAAGGTCGTGAAAACTTTCGTGCCATTTATTAGCAGAAATAATACACTGGGGCTTTTTTGCACCATCGGCAAGTCTGAAAAGTAAGTTTTGCTGCCTGTTTGGAAATAATGTTTCAGCATCATCAACGGCCAATATTTTGAGCTTGGTAACCGGTATGCCCGTTATACTTAATAATTCACTAATGCGCTTGGGGGTGCCAATTAAAATATCCAAACCTTCGTATATGGTATCCTTTTGATATTGAATTACTCCTTGATCAAAAACCGGGAAATATCGTAAATTAGTGTGTTTCCCTAAGACTTTAAATTGCTCCTCCATTTCAAAAGCCTTCTCTCTTGTGGTGGTTATTACAATGGCACGTGGCGCTTCTTCAAAGGCATTTTTTAGCTGCTGAATTATTGATATTACCAATGCTGTTGATTTACCTGAATCTTCCGGAGCTATGAGGAATAAATCGGCTCCCGATTTAATTTTAGGAATTGCTTTGCCTTGAATTGGTTTTGCTTTGCTATCAAGACCTGCATCTACAATACCTTCTACTAACTCGGGAAGTAACTTCTTTAAATTCATCTTCTAATTTTTCTCAAAGATATCATGTGAATTTAATTAATACAATATCCTATTAAAGGAACTTGATAATTTTGATAGCAGAAAATATTAATCAGCTTTTTAAAAAAAATGGCTTTGCGGTTTCTGAATAATTTTCACTTAATCTAATTGGTGTCTAATGTTTTAGCATTCAGTGGCTGAGGGAGCTTATTCGTTAATTGTATTTTTTCGTCAAAAAAAGTAAAAATCTTAATTTCAGGTGATATCACGAATTCAAAAGTCGATTATATTGCACGCAAATTATTACTAGTATTTTATGTAGAAATGAAAAACACATACTTTGATTTAATTGAGCAAAGCTTCTACTTTCCGCAAGAGGGCTTCGACTTAAGAGATGGCTATTTGACCTTCCACGGTGTTTCGTTAAAGTATTTAATTGACAAACATGAAACTCCATTTAGGTTCATATATCTTCCTAAAATTGGTGATCAAATAAAAAAGGCCAGAAATCTTTTTAATCGATCAATTAAAAATAGTGGCTATAAAGGCAAGTATTATTTTTGCTATTGTACCAAGTGTAATCACTTTCATCATGTAATTAACGAAGCTCTAAAGCATAATGTAAACCTCGAGACTTCATCTGCATTTGATATTGATTTAATCCTCAATTTGCTTCGGGATGGTAAGATTGATAAAAATCGAACCATTATCCATAATGGATATAAGACCGACGACTACTTGAGAAAAATTATCGCTTTGCAGGATATGGGTTTTACCAATTCAATAATTATTCTGGACAGTACAAAAGAGCTTTCGCGCATTACCCAGTTAAATGCAAAAACGAGAATAAAGATTGGTTTTCGCATGGCTATTAATGAGCAAGCACAGTCAGCCTACTATACATCTCGTTTAGGTATTCGGCACACCGAGCTGCTTGACTTTTTTAGAAATGAGGTAAAGGATAACGAAAAGGTTGAGCTTAAAATGTTGCACTCATTTGTAGACTCAGGTATAAAGGATACTCTTTATTATTGGGGTGAATTCCAAAAAGCGTTGAAGCTTTATATCGAGTTGAAGAAAGAATCAGAAACACTTGATTCCTTTAATCTGGGTGGTGGTTTTCCAATTAGAAATCACCTGGGTTTTGAGTACAATTATGAATACATGATTAATGAGATTATTAACAACATTAAAGAAGCATGTAATAAGGAAGATATTGTAGAGCCTGATATTTATACAGAGTTTGGCAAATATACGGTAGGAGAGGCCGGGGCAATAATCTTTAAGGTTATTGAGCAAAAAAAGCAAAACGATACAGAAATGTGGTACCTCATTAATAATAGTTTAATGAATACTATTCCTGATGCCTGGTCGATTCATGAGAAATTTATTTTGTTGCCACTTAATAAATGGGACAATGAATATCAGCGTGTGAATATTGGAGGCATTAGTTGCGACCATTCCGATTATTATAATTCAGAAGATTTGAATCAGGAAATACTGTTACCTAAATATGATGAGGATGATGAAGAACCGCTTTATATAGGCTTTTTTCATACCGGGGCTTATCAAGATTCAATAAGTGGTTATGGTGGAATAAAACATTGCCTAATACCATCGCCTAAGCATGTTATTATTGATCGGGATTCAAAAGGTAATTTTACGCATACCGTATACAGAGAGGAGCAATCTGCTGAAGAGATGTTTAAAATATTAGGTTATAATAAATAGGAAAATGAAAAATTTTGGTGGAATTAAAGATCAATACGCATCTTTCGAAAATTCTGCAATAATTCTGCAATCGATTCCGTATGACGGAACAAGTACATGGGGTAAAGGCGCAGACAAGGGCTTCGAGCTTTTTCTTGAAGCAGCCGAAAATATGGAGCTCTACGATATTGAGACCGATTCGGAAGTATATAAACGAGGTATCCATATCAATGGTAAAATCACAGTAGATGCTGAACCGGCAGCGGTTTACCGCTCAGTTTATTATCGTACAGAGTTTTTGCTCCAGTCAGATAAGTTTCTCACCTTTTTTGGTGGTGAACATGCTGTTAGTATCGGTATAATTGAAGCTTTTAGCGAAAAGTATAAAGACTTAACTGTGTTGCAGCTCGATGCGCATGCCGATTTAAGAGATGCATATCTGGGATCCCGGTTTAATCATGCTTGTGCCATGCACCTCGCCAGTAAAAATACCAATCTAATTCAGGTAGGCATTAGAAGCATGGATGAAAGTGAGAAGCAATTCTTAAATAAAGAGAAATGTTTCTTTGCACATGATATTCACGACAATGATGATTGGATGGATGCATCCATTGCATTGATGACTGATGATGTATATCTAACCATCGATCTTGATGCCTTTGATCCAGCGATAATGCCATCAACAGGTACACCTGAACCAGGTGGTATGCAATGGTATCAGACATTAAAATACTTGAAGAAGGTTTTTGAGCAAAAGAACGTTGTTGGGTTTGATATAGTTGAGTTTGCACCCATCAAGCATTTAAAGGCACCAGGCTTTCTGGTAGCTAAATTATATTATAAGTTACTCTCATATAAATTCGAAAATGAATAAAACTGCAACAGTTAAAGAATTTATGCTTGAGCATTTTAAGCATTTTAATTCTGCAGCATTAGTTGATGCTGCTATTGGGTATGAGCAACAATTGCTTACTGGTAATAAAATGATGATTACCCTTGCCGGTGCTATGTCAACAGCTGAACTTGGCAAGTCTTTAGCTGAAATGATCAGGCAGGATAAGGTGCATATTATTTCATGTACTGGTGCAAACCTGGAAGAGGACTTAATGAACCTTGTTGCTCATTCGCATTATAAGCGGGTACCGGCCTATCGCGATTTAAGCCCTGAACAGGAGTGGGGTTTATTAGAGAAAGGCTTGAATCGGGTAACCGATACTTGCATCCCAGAAGAAGAAGCTTTCCGACGATTACAGAAACATATTGTAGATATTTGGAAAGAAGCGGAACAAAAGAATGAACGTTTTTTTCCACATGAGTTTATGTATAAAATGTTGCTTTCTGGTGTGCTGGAGCAATATTACGAGATAGACCCGAAGGATAGCTGGATGCTTGCGGCTGCTGAAAAGAACTTACCAATTGTAGTACCTGGCTGGGAAGATTCAACCATGGGGAATATTTTTGCTTCTTATTGTATTAAAGGAGAACTCAAGCCATCAACAGTAAAGTCGGGCATTGAATACATGATGTGGTTAGCCGATTGGTATACTGATAATACACAGAATAATAAGATTGGCTTTTTTCAAGTTGGCGGCGGCATAGCCGGCGATTTCCCTATTTGTGTTGTGCCAATGCTCTATCAGGACATGGAAAGAACCGATACACCTTTTTGGAATTACTTCTGTCAGGTGTCTGACTCAACAACAAGTTATGGGTCTTATTCAGGAGCCGTGCCTAATGAGAAAATTACCTGGGGGAAATTAGATATTCATACACCGAAATTCATAGTTGAATCGGATGCAACTATCGTTGTGCCTTTAATTTTTGCGTATCTTTTAGAAATGTAAAAAAGAAATACAATGGCCAGATTTCTTAAGAATAGAGCGAAAGCAAGTGGTGCTGTTCCTGGTTCGCCAATATTTATTGGTAAGCAGAAAATGGAAGCTCATGAGGTTCATATAATGCATTATGATGAGCAGCATTTGCTTGAGCAGGAACTGGATAATATTGATGAAGCTTTGTCATTTATTAAACCTGGCACTGTTACCTGGATTAATATTTATGGAATACATGATATTGCTATTATCAGTAGTTTAGGTCGATTGTTTAACTTACCCTCACTTTTACTCGAAAGTATTGCAAATACTGATCAGCGGCCAAAATATGAAGATGGAGATGATTTTGATGCCTTTATTCTTAAGATGTTGCACAAACCTGAAAATGAGCAGGAGCTTATTGCAGAGCAGGTGACAATGGTGCTCAAGAATAATTTAATCATCACCATACAAGAGCGTAAAGGGGATGTCTTTAAGCCGGTGCGGGAGCGCATACGTAAGAGCCGGGGCCGAATAAGAACAAAACAAAGTGATTATCTGCTTTTCGCATTGTTCGATACAATGGTTGATAATTATTCAATAATTATTGAAGATATCGGTCAGGATGTTGAAGATATGGAGAATAGAATATTTACTTCTAATGATACAGGTATTGCTGAGGAGATTTATAGGAATAAATTAGAGATTAACTTTTTAAGAAAGGTCATCAGGCCAACGAAGGAAGTTGTACAACACCTCATAAAATCAGAAAATTCATTGTTCGATGCAAATAATACAAAATATTTAGCTGCCTTAAACGATTTGGTGGGACAGGCTGCTGAAGCTGTTGAACTCTACAATACATTAGTTGCCGATCAGCTTAATATCTATAACACGAACGTTAGTAATCGAATGAACGAAACAATGAAGGTGCTCACTGTATTTGCCTCCATTTTTATTCCGCTAACATTTCTTGCCGGTATTTATGGCATGAACTTTACCTACATGCCCGAGTTGGGTTTTAAGTACTCTTACCCGCTGTTCTGGGTGGTTGTACTTATTATTCTATCTGCATTATTTATTTTATTTAAACGCAAAAAGTGGTTCTAACAGAACCTACACATCACTAAACATAATGAAAGAGATTGAGAATATCGAGTTGCAATACTTGACATTCGATGATTACCAGGAGTTAAAGGAAGCTATGATTGAATCGTATAGCACCATGCCAAACTCCTATTGGAAACAAGATCATATTAAAGCACTTATCAAGCGCTTTCCGGATGGACAAGTTGTTCTTAAAGTAAACGACCAAATTGTTGGTTGTGCCTTATCAATTGTAGTTGATTACGATCAATTTGATGATCATCATACCTATGCCCAGATGACCGGGAATTATACATTCGAGACGCATAACGATAGCGGGAATGTGTTGTATGGCATTGATGTATTCATTAAACCAGAATTTAGAGGTTTACGCCTGGGGCGGAGATTGTATGATTATAGAAAAGAATTGTGTGAGCAGTTAAATCTGAAGGGCATTGCCTTTGGTGGTCGAATCCCTAATTATCATAAATATCAGGACGAGCTAACTCCGAAAGAATATATTGATAAGGTTCGGAAAAAGGAAATTCATGATCCGGTGTTGAATTTTCAAATGTCAAACGATTTTCATCCGGCTAAAATTTTAAAAGGCTATTTGGCCGGCGATGAAGCTTCAAATGAATATGCGGTTTTGTTAGAGTGGGATAATATCTATTATAAAAAGCCGAGTAAAAAACCGAACACCATAAAGAAGGTTGTTAGAATTGGATTAATCCAATGGCAAATGCGACCGTACAAAGATTTAGACGAACTGATGCAACAAGCAGAGTTTTTTATTGATGCCGTATCTGGTTATCGTTCAGACTTTGCCCTTTTTCCGGAGTTCTTTAATGCGCCATTAATGGCCGGTAATAATCACTTGGCCGAGTCAGAAGCTATTAGAGAGTTGTCTAAATATACCGAAACAATTGTGCAAAAGTTTGCCGAGCTAGCTATTTCTTACAACATTAATATCATCACAGGCAGCATGCCTGAGCTGGTGGATGATCAATTGTATAATGCCGGCTACCTGTGCAGGAGAGACGGTACCAGAGAACGATATGAGAAAATTCATGTGACACCCGATGAAGTTAAGGTTTGGGGCATGCAAGGCGGCAAACAGTTTAAGGCATTTGATACGGATTGTGGAAAGATCGGAATTCTTATCTGTTATGATTCTGAGTTTCCTGAATTAAGCAGACTACTTGCCGATGAAGGAATGGATATTCTTTTTATACCATTTTTAACCGATACGCAGAATGGCTATTCCCGAGTGAGAAATTGCTCGCAGGCCAGAGCTATTGAGAATGAATGTTATGTTGCAATTGCCGGCTGTGTTGGCAATCTGCCTAAGGTGCATAACATGGACATCCAGTATGCCCAATCGATGGTATTTACTCCTTGCGATTTTGCGTTTCCGGCCAATGGTGTAAAAGCAGAAGCAACACCTAATACAGAAATGATTCTGATTGCTGATGTGGATATCGACATGCTTAGAGAACTACATCAGTTCGGAAGTGTAAGGAATCTGAGAGACAGGCGCAAAGATATTTATAACTTAAAAAAACAGAATTAAAATCATGCTATTAATAATTGATAACCAGAGCGCTTTTATTAAAAAATTTAAACGACAATATCTTGCTGAGCAGGATTTTGATTATGTGTTTTTTGATCATAATCAGCCAATAACACTTTCTGCAAAATCGAAAGTGAAAGGCATAATATTGTCTGGAGGAAAGGGTAATCCTTACGAACCGCTTAATCTTACATCGAACTTTGTAGCTATGATGAATTTTGATGTGCCGGTTTTAGGCTTTTGCCTTGGACATGAGATTTTAGCTGTGGCGTATCGTGCACGAATCAAAAGGTTAGCCGAGTATCATGGTAAAAAGGAAATGATAAACATATTAAAACCACAGGATCCAATATTTAATGGACTCGATAAAACAGAGGTTTCATTGGTTAAGCGTCACTCCTTTCATGTTCCTGAGCTACCAGCTGCATTTGAGTGTTTGGCATCATCCGATACAACTCCCAATGAGATTATTAAGCATATAAAGAAGCCAATATATGGGTTTCAATCGCATCCTGAAGTTTCAGGCGCTGATGGTATGCTTATGGTGGAGAACTTTTTAAGAATGTGTAAAATAATCGATTAGGCTTATAAATAAAATGAAAGTAGCAATCATTTATAACAAAGATATCCAAGGGGTGATTAATACCTTTGGAATGCAAAATAAGGAGTTCTACAACGAAAATACAGTCAATCGAGTTGCACAATGTCTCGAAAAGGCCGGACATAATGTTGCAATTCTTGATGGAAATAAGCAGATAATTGAAAGGCTGGAAAACTTTATGCCCCGGGTTACTGAAGGAGAACAAATGGGAATGGTCTTTAATATGGCCTATGGAATCCAAGGGGAAAGCAGATACACACATATTCCATCAATGCTTGAAATGCTGGGTTTGCCTTATGTTGGTTCTTCTCCGTCAGGACATGCATTGGCCTTGGATAAGATTCTAACTAAAATTATATGGAAAAATAATCAACTTCCTACGCCTGATTTTTGGGTGTTTAACTCTCCTCAGGAAGATGTTTCATCGGTTAAGTTTCCGGTAATTGTGAAACCCAAAATGGAAAGTGTTTCCTTTGGTTTAAAGGTGGTATACAATGAAGATGATTTGCGCGAAGCCATTCATTTTATTGTTACTGAATTCGATCAGCAGGCCTTAGTGGAGCAGTTCATCCCCGGCCGTGAATTCTGTGTTGGACTTATTGGTAATTCGCCTGTTGAAACATTTCCTGTGCTGGAAATAGATTTGGATGGTGATCCGGATGCAATACAAACCGTTGATGATAAAAAACTAAAACCAAGAAAGAAAATCTGTCCTGCGATTCTGCCTAATGACCTAGCAGTAAAAATGCAAGAAATCAGCGTCGAGGCTTTTAAGGCGCTTAACCTAAGAGATTTTGCGCGTGTTGATATTCGTCTGGATGCCGACAATAACATTTATTTACTTGAGATAAACTCAATGGCCAGTATGGGTGAAACAGGCTCATACCCACATGCTGCGAAGGTTGCCGGCTATGGCTACGAAAATCTGGTAAACCGCATGCTCGATGTCGCATCAGTAAGGTATTTCGCTAATACCATGATGAAGCAATTGCCGGATGAAAAGAAAATAGAAAAATTACCACAATCAACTCGATTAAGATCATTCTTAAAGGCGCGTCAACAGCAAACCGAGAAGTTCCTAAAGAAATTAGTTGATACCAATTCACATTTAAGAAATGTTGAAGGCGTAAATTATTGCGGTGAGCTGGTAAATACGGAACTTAGTCATTTAGGATTTACGCATGAAGTATATCC
>JBFHES010000092.1:0-15329 GCA_041584015.1 Bacteroidales bacterium | reverse complement strand
TACCTTAACAGGTGCTGGTTTTTTTGCTTCAGGCTTTTGAGAAAAGGCTTTACGCAACTCTTCTTCCTTGATCTCAATATTCTCAGATTCCTTTTCCTTAATCTGGTAGATTATTGCATTTTCATCAAAGTAATCATTTTTCACAAAGGAAGTTTCTTTGTAGAACCTGGTCATGTTTAGTTTAATAATACGATTAATCGGATCAACCGGATAATAGGCTCCTTCCTGATAAAATATGATCTGAAGCTTGACTGCTGCAAATTCATTTAAATCATCTCTTTGGTAAGTTTCCAGAAAGATCTTGGTCTCAGGATCAAGTGTTCCTGAATCGCGTCCAAGCCATCTGCCTTTATACTTAATCATGTAATTGTAAAATATCTGATAACCCGACTCATTAATTAAATATGCCTCAAGGTTACTGGTTGCCAAGTTTCCTTCTGCGTCAGGAACTAATGCAAAACTAAGGTCTGATGAAAGCTCTTTCATTTCACTCACATCCGGCTCTACGAAAATGTGTTCCTCTTCCTCTTCTTCAATTTCTTCCTCTTCTTCTGGGAAAATATCTTCCGGACGGAACTCCTGTGTTTTAGCACGACGATTTTCCATATCATCTTTCGAGTAACTTACCGACACATCAGGTATCAATTCATTAATCATAACAGGGGTTTCCCAGTCATCCTGATTTTTAATCATCACCAAATCATTATTGATGATTTTGGTTACAACGCCGCCACCTATTTCGTTTAGAAATCTTACTTTATCGCCTATTCTGAATACATTCATCTCAATATGTTTTAGAGTGCGTAAAGTTAACTATTTTTGACGCCAAAATTTGAGATTTGAAGAACACTGAAAATATTCGCCAAATAAGTATCGAGGACTATAATTTCGAGTTGCCGTCTGAACGAATTCCGAAGTACCCCTTGGAACAGAGAGATCAATCGAAGTTGCTTTATTTCAATAATGGACGTATTGAGGATAAGCAGTTTTCGAACTTACACGAAATTCTAAAACCAGCTAGTTTTTTGGTTTTTAATAACACCAAGGTTATTCAGGCACGTTTGCATTTTAAAAAAAGTACTGGTGCGTCAATAGAAGTATTCTGTTTGGAGCCTCATTCCCCGAATGATTATGCTGTTGCTTTTTCTCAGCGAAAAGCTGTGCAATGGGAGTGCATGGTGGGCAATGCCAAGAAATGGAAAGGTGAAGACTTAGTAATGGAGCTCCGTGTTGATGGCATTGACATAGAATTAAGAGCATCGAAATTAAAGGCTAATGGACTGACTTTTATTGTAAGTTTTACCTGGGATAATGAAGAGCTTACTTTTAGTCAGATATTAGAAGAGGCTGGTGTCCTTCCAATTCCCCCTTACTTGAATCGAGAAACCGAAGATTCTGATAACGCACGTTATCAAACAATATATTCCAAAACAGATGGTTCAGTTGCTGCGCCAACTGCAGGATTGCATTTTACACCTCAAGTGCTTAAGGAGCTTGAATCTAATGGTGTTGAGACAGGAGAGTTAACATTGCATGTTGGCGCCGGTACATTCAAACCTGTTAGTGCTGCAGTAATTGCAGACCATGAAATGCACACCGAGCATTTTTATATCACTAAAGCTTTTCTCGAACAGCTTATTAAAAACAGAGATGCGGTTATCGCTGTGGGTACAACTTCTGTTCGTACTCTGGAAACACTCTATTGGCTTGGTGTGAAATTATTAACTGCAGATGATGATCGTGTTAAACTAAGTGTAAGCCAGTGGGAGGTTTATGAGCTGCCTCAGCATCACACAGCAGAAGAAGCATTGCGTGCACTATTTGATTATATCCATGTCAGGAATCTCGACTTTCTTCATTCTGCTACACAGATAATGATTGTGCCGGGCTATGAGTTCAAGGTTGTGGGTGGCTTAATTACCAATTATCATTTACCTAAAAGTACATTATTACTTTTGGTTGCAGCTCTTATCGGAGATGATTGGCAAAAAGTTTACGAGCATGCATTGGCAAATGATTATCGTTTTCTTAGTTATGGCGACAGCTCATTACTGATGAAGAAGTAAAAATTGGCAAGGGATTTATTCGAAATATTTAAGCTTAACAGATTGTGGAACTGTTTTTTAATTATTCATATCTTTATAAAACAAACAAGTTTAGATTATGAAAAGTGTTGCTGTTTTTTTTGCCACCGGCTTTGAAGAAATTGAAGCTATAACAATTGTTGATGTATTAAGACGTGCAGCCGTTGATGTTTCAATGGTTTCTGTAACAGACAGACGAATGGTTGCAGGTTCGCATGATATTACGGTTTTAGCGGATAAGGTGTTTATTGAAGTAGATTTTAGTAAGGTTGATATGATCGTGCTACCAGGAGGTATGCCTGGAGCTGCAAGCCTTAACGATCATGAAAAACTAAAGCAGCAGTTGGTTAAGTTTAATGTAGCTAACAAACCGATTGGTGCGATATGCGCTGCGCCAATGATTCTGGGTGGATTGGATTTGCTTAAGGGTAAACAGGCTGTATGTTATCCAGGCTTTGAGAAATTTCTTGTTGGTGCCGATGTGCTGGATCAAAAGGTGGTTGCAAGTGGAAATATTATCACCGCAAGAGGTCCAGGTACAGCCATCGACTTTGGATTGAAAATAGTAGAACATTTACTCGGCAGCGAACTTGCTGAACAGTTACGAAAAGCAATGATTGCTGACTAAATAAATATACGATGTATTTTCCATTGTACTTGTTAAGATGCTTCTCGGTTGCTTTGCTCGCGTTTACTATATATAGGTATCGTTCCATTTTTTTGCCCTCCACTACATAGAGCAATATAAACAGCAGCCGAGTTCTAGATAAGGTAGTCCGAGAATTGGGAATGGTTGTAAGTAAGGAGTATACGAATGCAGGATTTTTTTCTGTGCAACACTGATTCAAGTAACGCTGTTTGAAAGTAAATTTGTAAGATTGTATTTCTAAACTGAAAAACTATGGATGTATTTATCAGGCACGAAAATCCAGCCGATTATGATGCAATTAAGCAAGTAAATGATTTGGCTTTTGGTCAGGCCGGTGAAGGGCTTTTAGTAGAACAGCTGCGTATGAATAGTGCTTTTATTCCCAAACTTTCGTTGGTAGCTGAGGTTGAAGGAAAAGTGCTTGGGCACATTTTATTCTATCCGCTGGTAATTAAAGGAAAGGCTGAAAATTTTGAGACACTTTCCTTGGCACCAATGTCTGTTTTACCCGAATATCAGAATTTAGGAATCGGAAGTTTGTTGGTTAAATATGGCTTGGAGCGTGTTCAGGAACTTAAGCACGATTCGGTGATTGTATTAGGACATGAGCAGTATTATCCAAGATTCGGATTTCAAAAGGCCAGCAAGTGGCAAATCACATGTGCCTACGATGTGCCCGATAATGCATTTATGGCTATTGAACTTGCTGAGCGTGCGTTAGAAAACAAAGCAGGAATGGTGATATTTCCAAAGGAATTCGATAGTTTAATTTAAATCGTTATAAAATGGATGCTAGCATTTTCATGGAAAAGGCTGTGATTCCGGATGAAGCAAGTCTTAAATCTGGTATTGGTAAGTCGTATGAGTTATGGAAACTCTTATTTGATTTTACCTTTCAAAAATATCCGAAAGCAAGGGCTGAATGGAATTTTCCAGGTAAGAAATATGGCTGGAGTTTTAGAATAAAAGATAAGAAGCGCGCAATTATTTATCTGTTACCACGAGAGGAATATTTTAAAGTAGCTTTTGTGTTTGGCCAAAAAGCCACCAATGCAATACTGGCTAGTAATATGAACGAAGAAATAAAAATGAAACTAACTACTGCAAAAGTTTATGCTGAGGGGCGCGGAATTAACATTGATGTTACAGGATTTGAAATATTGGATGATATTAAAAAGTTGATTGAGTTTAAGCTGGCTCATTAACGAAAAAAAATAAGAAAGCCTGCAATTTGCAGGCTTTCTTAAAATATTTTTGTCTTGTTTTTCTATCCTTTAATCCAATCTAGAATTTCTTCATCCATTGGAGCAGTACTAGGCGAGATTACTTTTACAAGCTTTCCATTTTCATCAATCAGGTATTTCTGGAAATTCCATTTCACTTTACTGTCTTCAACTCCGTTCTTTTCTTTTTGGGTTAACCACTCATAAACGGGATGTTGATCCTTACCTTTTACAGAGATCTTGCTCATCATAGGAAAAGTTACGCCATAATTCTTCTGGCAAAATTCCTTAATTTCCTCATCGGTTCCTGGTTCTTGTTTCATAAAGTTATTGGCCAGAAAACCAACTATGGTAAACTTGTCGCCGCCTAACTCTTTATATAATTTTTCCAAAGCCTCGTACTGAGGAGTTAAACCACACTTGCTGGCAGTATTTACTACCATTACTTTTTTACCTTTTAAGGATGCTAAATCGAATTCTTTTCCATCGATGTCATTTACCTTAAACTCATGTATGGAAGATTGGCCCATTGCAATAATGGTGCTCAGTAGAATTGTTACGAGTAATAATGTTATTCTTTTCATGTTTAATTGTTTTGTTCTTTTTTTAAACAAGAGGTTTTGCCAAATGTTTTCTTTAATGTGTATTTTATTCTCCAATAATTTTTACGAGCACACGCTTTTTCCGTTTGCCATCGAATTCACCATAAAATATTTGTTCCCATGGACCAAAGTCAAGTTCGCTATTTGTTATGGCAACAACAACCTCTCTACCCATTATTGTTCGTTTTAAATGCGCATCGGCATTGTCTTCATAGGTATTATGATGATAGTAGGAGTGAGGCTTTTCCGGTGCAAGTTTTTCAAGCCAGGTTTCATAGTCGGCATGTAAGCCAGCTTCATCGTCGTTAATAAATATACTGGAGGTTATGTGCATGGCATTCACTAAGATCATACCTTCTTGTATGCCACTTTCTACCAAGCAAGCATTTACTTCATGAGTAATATTTATTAGCTGGCGTCGGCTTGTAGTATTAAACCAGAGTTCTTTTCTATATGATTTCATAAATTAGAATTTTAACGATTCGATAGCTTAGGCAGCATCTGTTTCCCGCACTTCCCTTCTGTTTTGTTAACTGCTCCATGCTTATTCATCACTGTTCTCTATTGCAGGCCATCTACCATCGGGGCATTTAGAGGTTTTGCTACTTGCCTTTGCAGGAATGTAACAACCACATAAATTGCAATGGAGGTAAATGCTTTTGCTTGCGTGTTCGCAAGTTGCACACACTGCTTCTCGTTCAGCTGCCATCTTTTTTATTTCAGGGCTTGTAAACCACAGGTTTTTCCAGCCAACTAGAATCTCTCTTATCTTGCCCATTCCCTTAAGCTATTATTAACCGATATTTAGTTCTTTAATAATACCTTGTATTTTCGCATCCAGACGTGCCTCTGTTGCATAGAACTCCGATTTGGAAGCAAGAGGCTCTCTTACGCTAAAGTAAAATTTAATCTTCGGTTCGGTACCTGAAGGACGTAATGATACTTTTGTGCCATCGGCCGTAATGTATTGAATTACATTCGATTTTGGTAAAGTGATGTCATAGCGCAAATCGCTAATCTGGTCAAATGTTTTTTGCATCTGATAATCGTGAATGAGTACTACATCAGAGCCTGCTATGGACTGAGGAGGTGATGATCGGAATTGATCCATCATCTTTTTAATTTCTTCAGCACCGGTTCTTCCTTTCTTGGTAATTGGAATAAGATGCTCTTTGAAGAAACCAAATTGCATATATAACTCTTGTAAGAGTTCGAAAATAGATTTGCCGTTATCCTTTGTCCAGGCGGCAATTTCGCCAAGCAATGCACAAGCACTAATGGCGTCCTTGTCTCTAACAAAATCACCAGCTAAGAAACCGTAGCTTTCTTCGCCACCGCCAATATAGGTTTTCTCACCTTCGAGTTTTCGAATAATGTCTGCAATGAATTTAAAACCTGTAAGTACTTCAAAGTTCTCAACTTTAAAATGGTCGGCAATAATATTGATGAGGTCGGTTGTTACAATTGTTTTAACGATGAACTCTTTACCTGTCAGTTTTTTGCGTTCCTGCCATTGTTGTAATAAATAATAGGTAAGCAGTACGGTTGTTTGATTCCCGTTAACAAGTATGAATTCGTTCTTGTCGTTCTTAACCGCTATACCAACTCTGTCGGAGTCGGGGTCGGTTGCCATCACGATATCGGCATCAATTTCCTTTGCCTTTTTCATGGCTAAATCTAGTGCCGCAGCCTCTTCTGGGTTTGGAGAAATTACGGTGGGAAAATCGCCACTAATCACATCCTGTTCAGGAATATTATAAATATTTGTAAACCCAATATTACGCAGAGCAGCAGGAACCATTTCAACACCGGTTCCATGGATAGGTGTATAAACTATTTTTAGGTCGTGTTGATTTTTAATCGCCTCTGGATTTAGTGACAATGCTTTTACCTTTTCCAAATAGATTTTGTCAAATGCTTCACCAAGAGCTTCAATCTGATCCTCGTTACCATCAAACTTAATATCATCAACAGTAACTTTTGCCGCTTCATTAACCACATTAACATCATGCGGATTAATTAACTGGCTTCCATCTTCCCAGTAAGCTTTAAATCCATTGTATTCTTTTGGGTTGTGGCTAGCTGTAACAACTACGCCGCTTTTACATCCAAGTTCGCGAATAGCAAAAGAGAGTTCTGGTGTTGGTCGCAAGGCATCGAACAGATAGACTTTAAATCCATTTGCCGCAAAAATTTTAGCAGTGGTTTCTGCAAATAAACGACTATTGTTTCTGCAGTCATGTGCTACTGCAACTTTAATTTGATCTTCGCTGGAAAATTCCTTGAGCAGGTAGTTTGACAAGCCTTGTGTGGCCATTCCAACGGTGTAAATATTCATCCGATTGGTTCCAACGCCCATGATTCCTCGTAACCCACCTGTTCCAAATTCAAGGTCTTTGTAGAAACTCTCAATCAAATTGGCTTCATCATGCTCCAGAAGATGCTTGATTTCTTTTTTAGTTTCTTCATTAAAGTTTCCGTCTAACCAGCTTTGCGCTTTAGCTTTTACCAGTTTTAATGTATCTGTATGTTCCATGATGTAGTGTTATTTCTTTTCTATTAATAAATCCATACACTGATGTAAGCTCTCTTTCCAATGAGGTATTGTAATGAGAAAATCAGATTTTATTGCTGCTTTGTTTAGCACACTGTAGAATGGGCGTGGAGCTGGTAGCGGGTAATCTTTCCCTTCAATGGCATTGATGGTACAATTGTGTTCGGCATATGCTGCAATCTCTTTTGCAAAATCGTACCATGAGCAAACACCCTCGTTACTGTAGTGATAAATGCCAGAGAATTTCTTGTCCGGGCTGTTACTGTCGAATAAGAGGGCTTGCATGATGGCTGCCGCTAGATCATTTGCCCAGGTTGGTGTTCCAATTTGATCAAAAATAACTCCCAACGAATCGCGCTCTTCAGAAAGTCGCATGATCGTTTTTACAAAATTGTTTCCATATGCAGAATAAAGCCACGATGTGCGAACAATTATTCCCTCCACACCGCTTTGCGTAAATGCTTGCTCTCCTTGTAGTTTTGTTTCCCCGTAATAAGAGTTCGGACTTGTTTGATCGGTTTCTACATATGGCTTATGATTAAAGCCATTAAATACATAGTCCGTTGATACATGCACCAGTTTAGTGTTAAATTCCTTACAAGCCTTTGCCAGGTTATCTACGGCTGTTACATTTATTTTATACGCATTGGTTTTATCCTCTTCTGCTTTGTCAACAACTGTATAGGCCGCACAATTAACAGCGTAGGCTATGGTGTTTTTTTTGAAATATTCGTCAATAGCTGATTTGTCGCAAATATCTAATTCGGCCACATCGGTAAATAATAATTCAAATTCTTTAAATTGATTCGCAATAGCTCTTAGCTCGCTTCCAAGCTGACCGTTTGCACCGGTTACCAGCACTTTCATCATTTTCAATTACTTTTGATAAATAAAGTTCATTTCGGCATTTTCGAATGCAGGGAGGATTTTATCTTTAGCCGAAACAATGGCTTTGTCCATCTCTATTCCCCAGTCGATATTCAGTTTAGGATCGTTATAACAAATGCCTCTTTCTGATTCCGGATTGTATAGGTTATCGCATTTGTACTGAAATACGGCAGTTTCACTTAACACCACAAAACCATGTGCAAATCCTCTCGGAATGAGCAGTTGCTGTTTGTTGGTGTCTGAAATTTCAAAGCCAAGCCATTTGCCAAATGTTGGTGAGTTTTCGCGAATATCCATTGCTATGTCCAGAATTCTTCCGCTGATCACTCGTATTAATTTTGCTTGAGAGTAGGGAGCCAATTGGTAATGAAGACCACGCACTACACCATAGCTTGATTGTGATTCGTTGTCTTGTACAAAGTTGTAATCCAAGCCTGCCTCTTTAAAGCGCTTATCACTGTAGCTCTCGAAAAAATAGCCTCTTTCGTCGGCGAATATTTTTGGTTCAAGAAGTAATAAATCAGGTATCTCGGTTTTAATAATGTTCATTTTTTTGCTTCTTTTTTACAATAGTTTCAAATCTACGCTTTCTTGTAATTCTCTAAAACTATTTCTGAAATTTATTCCTATTTATTTTACAACAAACCAGGATATCCAAATTGTATGAATGCCCTGGTTCCTGTATAGGTTCATAAATATCTTAAACAACAGGTCGTGACTTGCCATCTGCAATTTTTAGCAGATATTGTCCGTATTGATTTTTCTTAAGTGGTTCGGCAAGTTTAAGTAACTGCTCTTTGGTAATGTATCCCTTGCTGTATGCAATCTCTTCCAAACAGGCAACTTTCAATCCTTGACGATGCTCGATTGTCGCAATGAAGTTCGATGCTTCCAGCAAACTTTCATGAGTTCCTGTATCCAGCCAGGCCATTCCTCTTCCAAGTAGTTTTACCTTTAATCGATTCTCTTCTAAATAGAGTCTGTTCAGATCGGTAATTTCCAGTTCGCCTCGTGCTGATGGTTTTAGGTTTTTGGCCTTTTCCACCACATCATTGGAATAGTAATATAATCCTGTTACTGCGTAATTGGATTTTGGATCTGCCGGTTTTTCTTCTAAACTAAGTACCGTTCCTTTATCATCGAATTCTGCAACACCGTATCGCTCCGGATCATTAACATAATAGCCAAAAACAGTAGCACCGTCTTCTTGCTTTGATGCATCAATCAGTGTTTGTGAAAAGTTATATCCATAGAAAATGTTGTCACCTAAAACAAGGCAAACACTGTCCTTACCTATAAAATCTTCACCAATAATAAATGCCTGAGCAAGTCCATCTGGTGATGGCTGTATAGCGTACTCAATTCTAATTCCTAACTGAGATCCATCGCCAAGTAAGGTTTCATACAAGCCAATGTCATGTGGTGTTGATATAATCAATACCTCCTGAATGCCAGATAGCATTAAAACCGATAATGGATAGTAGATCATTGGTTTATCATAGATAGGGATGATCTGCTTTGAGATAGTTTGTGTAATAGGATAGAGTCTTGTTCCTGAACCTCCTGCTAGAATGATTCCTTTCATTTGTCTCAGTTTAGTTTAATTTAGATATTGTCGCCGTTCTTTTGATTGGCGTATAATCTTTACAAATTTAGTTTCTTTTTAAAATAATCAATTGTTAATCCCAGTCCTTCTTCAAGATCAACTTTTGGTTCCCAGCCATTCAGCTCTTTTTTAGCTAGTGTAATGTCTGGCTGGCGCTGAGTTGGATCGTCTTGCGGAAGTGGTAAATGAACAATTTTCGACTTACTTCCGGTGAGTTTGATAACCATCTCGGCTAGTTCGAGCATTGTGAATTCTCCCGGGTTTCCAATGTTTACAGGTCCCGTAAAATCTTCACGCGAATTCATCATTCGAATCATTCCTTCAAGAAGGTCGGTTACAAACTGAAAACTTCTTGTTTGGTTACCATGACCAAAGATGGTGATGTCTTGTCCGTTTAAGGCTTGAACAATAAAGTTTGAAACAACACGCCCGTCATTTGGATGCATGCGCGGGCCATAGGTATTGAATATGCGAATGATTTTTATGCGTACATCATTTTGATCATGATAATTCATGAATAATGTTTCTGCACAACGTTTACCTTCATCGTAGCAAGAGCGTATACCAATAGGGTTTACATTTCCCCAATAGTCTTCGGTTTGTGGATGTATAATTGGATCGCCATACACCTCACTGGTTGATGCTTGTAGGATTTTTCCTTTAATTCTTTTTGCCAGTCCTAGCATGTTTATGGCGCCGGCTACAGATGTCTTAACTGTTTTAATACCATTGTACTGATAATGCACCGGAGAAGCTGGACAAGCCAGGTTGTAAATTTCATCTACCTCTACAAAATAGGGCATTGTTACATCGTGCCTAACCAATTCGAAGTAAGGATTATCAAGCAGGTGTACAATATTCTCTTTGCTTCCTGTAAAGTAGTTGTCGAGGCAAATTACTTCGTTACCCTCTTTTAAAAGCCTTTCACACAAATGCGAACCAATAAATCCAGCTCCACCTGTAACTAATATTTTATTCATTGTATTTATTTTAAGTGAGGTGAGAAAAAAAGAAGGGTGACTTTGGTAGTCACCCTTAAGTATGTTTTATTCCGGACGACCTATACAATGATAAGTGAATCCAAGTTCTTTAATTTCTTCAGGATCGTATATGTTTCTACCATCGAAGATCACTTTCTCTTTCAGTAATTTCTCAACAATTTTAAATTTCGGCATTTTAAATTCCGACCATTCTGTTACGATTACTAAAGCGTCGGCATCAATTAATGCTTCGTACTGATCGTCTACAAAACTAACAGTGTCTGTTCCTAGTCTGCGTTTTGCTTCATCTAATGCAACCGGGTCGTAAGCTTTCACTTCGGCACCTTCGGCCAGGAACTTTTCGATTAGCACAAGAGCCGGAGCTTCGCGCATGTCGTCAGTATTTGGTTTGAATGATAATCCCCACATGGCAATTTTCTTACCTTTAAGATTACCGCCAAAATGCTTTTTAACTTTTGTAAATAGAACAGACTTTTGACGATCGTTCACGTCTTCAACTGCTTTTAAAATTTCAAGCGAATGGTTGTTTTCGTCAGATGTACGAATTAGCGCTTTTACATCTTTAGGGAAACAAGAGCCACCATAACCAACACCGGCATACAGGAATTTGCTTCCAATACGTGTGTCGCTACCAATACCAATTCTTACATTAGATACGTTTGCTCCAACAATTTCACAAAGGTTAGCGATATCGTTCATAAAGCTAATTTTTGTTGCGAGCATTGCGTTTGCTGCATATTTAGTTAGCTCGGCTGATGGAATATCCATGAATAACAATGGGTGATTGTTCATTAAGAAAGGCTTGTAAAGTTTCTTCATAACTTTCTCAGCTTTCTCAGACTCAATACCTACAACAATTCTATCAGGCTTCAAGAAATCATCAATTGCGTCTCCTTCTTTAAGGAACTCAGGATTTGAAGCTACATCAAAGTCAACATTAACACCACGCTTATCTATCTCTTCCTGAACCGCTGCTTTAACTTTTTTAGCAGTACCTATTGGTACAGTACTCTTAGTTACAATTACCATATAATGATCAATGTGACGTCCGATCTCTCTGGCTACACCAAGAACAAATTGCAAGTCAGCGCTACCATCTTCATCCGGAGGAGTACCCACGGCAATGAAAATTGCCTCTGCATCTTCCAAACTATCTTTTAAACTAGTTGTGAAATGTAGGCGTTCTTTTTCTACATTACGCTCTATCATTACGTCTAGTCCCGGTTCGTAAATAGGAACAATGCCATTCTTAAGGTTCTCTATTTTCTTCTCGTCATTATCAACACAGACAACTTGAATTCCTGTTTCTGAGAAACATGTTCCTGATACAAGGCCAACATAGCCTGATCCAATCATTGAAATTTTCATAATACTATTGTTTAATACTTTTGAAATTACTGGTGAATACGCAATTTGTTTCATGTTCTATTGTTTTTCAAAGATACTTAAATTTAGTTTTTCGCAACTTTTTTGATCCATCTTAGTAAAACATTCTAAAAATCGTTACTTTTCAGATTATAACGACAATTTTAATTTTAGGTTTCAAAAAAATATACAAACCCACAAGTGTATGAAAAAGAAAATTTTAGTGATAGACGATGACATTTCCATTAGGACTTTACTGTTAAGCTTTCTTGGTAGGAACTATGTTGTAGAGGCAAAGGAGAATGGGATGGAAGCAATGGTTTGGCTCCAGGATGGTAACATGCCTGATCTAATTGTATGCGATGCGGAGATGCCTGCGATGAACGGGATGGAGTTTATTAAAAACGTAAAGGCAAGTGGCTTTTTTAAAGAGTTACCGATAATTATGCTGAGCAGTTTGGATACCAGTGCTGAACGAATAAAGTACCTAAAAGCCGGGGCAAATGATTTTGTAGTTAAGCCTTTTAATCCAGAAGAGCTTGATGTTAAAATCGAAATTGGATTGGGAAGAACCTTTTAATTAAGTTGTGCACCTAAAATTATAAATATGGCAAATTTACCATCAGAGAATGGTGCCCATGCAGATGGCACAAAGAAAAAGTACACATTGTTATATATAGGAAGCGATAAGGATTTTAAGCTAACTATTCTTGATAGCGGACTATTTAATTTGGTTTATAAGGAGAATGGCTTTCTTGCAATTAATTATCTTAATAAAAATGAGGCACCTGATGCAATTGTTTCAGAACTTATCCTGCAGGGAATGAGTGCCTTTTCGGTTAGAATTGAAGTTCAAAGGAAATTGAACCTTCAAACGGTACCGTTTTTTATTATAGATAAATCGTTTACAATAAAGGAGAAAGAAGAAGCCTGGCGAAATAAAATAGACGATATTTTTTCAAAACCTGTATCTGCAGAAAAATTGTATCTGCGACTAGAGTTCCTTAAAAGTTATAAACAAGCACATAACATAGAGGCCTTGCTTGAAAATAAAAAGAGCAAATTTAAAACACCACTTTGGAAACGTAGTTTCGATCTCATATTTGGTGTGTTTATTTTAATACTATTGGCTCCTTTATTTCTGTTAATTATTATTGCTCAGCAAATTGAATCATTCGGGCCAGTTTTCTATTCAGGTAAAAGAGTAGGAGCTGGGTATAATATATTCCCGTTTCATAAATTCAGGTCGATGTATGTTGGTGCTGATAAAAAATTGCAAGAATTGGCTAAAACCAATAATCAATATAAAGCAGAAGAAACTGAGTCGGCAGAAGAACCTGTATATGATTGCCCGAAATGTAATGCTTCTCCTACTGGAAATTGTTCTACCATACTTCAATATAAAGATGGCAAAGAAGTTTGCGAGTATCAATACAATATTTGGAAAAACAAAAAAGACATTTTTATAAAAATTGCAAACGATCCGCGTGTTACCAAGGTTGGAAAGTTCATAAGGAAAACCAGTATTGATGAGTTACCACAGCTATTTAATGTGCTGAAAGGTGAAATGTCAATTATTGGAAACAGACCGATTCCCTTGTATGAGGCTGAGATGCTTACTGCAGATAAATTTGCTCCAAGGTTTGACGCTCCAGCAGGAATAACCGGGCTGTGGCAGGTGTCTAAGAGGGGTGGAGCTAAAATGTCTGAGGATGAAAGGAAAATGCTTGATTCTGAATATGCTAAAAACATGAGTTTCTGGGGCGACTTAAAAATATTATTCAAAACGCCATTTGCATTAATTGCCGACGAGGATGTTTAATTAAAAATTCATCACTAGACTAAAATAATAGAGCACCCATAAATAGCTTTCTAACACCGTGTAAGAGCACGGTGTTTATTATATATGTATGTTTATAACTTCTTTTATAACTTAATGGTGCTAATCTACGTACGAGCTTATACATATTTCTTATTTTTACGTAATGCAATTATATCTTAGGATGGTTAAATATTCTTCTAAAAAACTGCTCAGTTTTGTTCTGATGATCATGTGCTCAAACATGCTGACATTGAATGTTCTTGCTCAGGAGGAAGACCTTGAACTTTTAAAGGCCCAAGATATTGATGCACTAAAACTGGACACGGAAAGTATTTTTGAAAATGATGCCTTTATGCTTCCACCGCTTGCTGCCCTAATCGATTCTGCCATTGTATATTCTCCACTTTTACGACAATACGATGCGCAAATGGAAATTCGTGATTTGGAAAGACGAGGAGTGAAGAATGATTGGGCTAATAATTTGTATACAATTGCCGAGTGGAAATATGGTAGTACGGAAAATGTAGTTTTTGTAGAAGATGGCAATAATACAATTATTGGAGGATCGGCAAATACGGCACGTGCAAGTAGATCGCAGCTTGGAGTTGGTTTGCGACTTACACTGTTTGACATAACACAACGAAAAAGAGTAGTTGCAATAGCAGATGCGAAATACGATTATGCAGCCGCTCAAAGAGATGAAATTATTCAGTTGATTAGAAAAGATGTGACCCTGCTTTTTAATGACTTAATACTTTCGCAACGTTTGCTTACCATAAAGAGCGAAACACAACAAGCCAAATTGTTGCACTTTAACCTGGCAGAGAAACAGTTTCTTGAAGGCGAACTACCGGTTTCTGATTATTCAAAAATAATAGAAATGATTGCTAAGTCTTCTGCAGAATTTGAAGAGGCGAAAATGGATTTCACGAATAAATATTTCCTTTTGGAAATGGCCGTAGGATTAAAATTGGACGAACTTAAAAGAGCAAGTCGATGAATCTAATTCTGCTATTCCGAATATTACTAAAGAATCGCTACCTGATTTTAGCCGGCGGTTTAATAATGGGCTTAACCATTTACTTCCTTACAAGAAATCAGTCGAAAGTATACGATACATCCACAGTCATCTACACAGGTATTGCTACCGGATTTAATATTGAATCGGGATCTAATCAGCGATACGATTTATTTGGTACCAATGCCAAATTCGATAATCTTATAAATTTAATAAAAAGCCGTGAAACACAAGAAGAGGCGGTTATCCGACTTCTTGCCGTTCATTTAATTGCTGATGAAACCGGACAAGATCGATTCGATCATTTGCATGAATTAATTCCCGATAGTTTAAGACCTATACTGGTTGACGTTTATTCTGTTGAGAAAACGGTAACTAATATTCGACGTTATGCCTCGCTGGGAGAAAGTAACGAGATTTATCAACTCTTACATTCCGATCATGATTTTTATGGAATTGAAAAAATAGCAAGTACATCGATTAAAAGAATTCAGAATAGTGATTTAATAAGTTTATC
>JBFHES010000091.1:0-15358 GCA_041584015.1 Bacteroidales bacterium | reverse complement strand
TTTCCTGCTATATACACATGTTCATTGTCATCGCTTGCGATGGCGTGACCATAATCCCATTTTTGGCCTCCCAATGATTTTGCCCAAATAAGATCTCCGTTGGCAGCCAATTTCTGAATGAATACATCAGCTTCACCAGATGAAGTTAAATTAAAAATAGAGGCACCTGGATCGAAATCAACGGTCATATAATAAGATCCTGTTACGTACAAATTATCCGAGGCGTCCGTAGCTATGGCATTGCCACTATCCCAACCAGCTGCCCCCAATGATTTTGCCCAAATAAAATCGCCGTTAGTATCTAGTTTTTGGATAAAAATATCGGCTTCACCATTTGAAGTTAGATTGAAGGTAGCGGCATTTGGGTTAAAGTCTGCGGTGAGCGAGAAATAACCTGTAACATATACATCTCCCGAGGAATCAGTAATAATGTCATTGCCAAAATCCATGGAGGGCCCGCCCATTGATTTTGCCCAAATTAGATTCCCGTTGGCATTTAGTTTTAGTATGTAAACATCCACCTCTCCATTGGAAGTCAAATGGTAAGTTGCTGCACTTGGATCAAAATCAACCGCATCTCTATAAAATCCGGTTACATATACATCTCCTGATAAATCAATGGTAATAGATTTAACATTCTCATTTGCTGCTCCACCTATTGATTTTGCCCAAATAAAATCTCCATTGTCGTCTAGCTTTAGAATATAAATGTCAGTTTCTCCGGTTGAAACTAAGTTAAAGCTTGTGGTGCCCGGATCAAAGTCTACTGTATCCCGGTATTCTCCAGTTGCATAAATATTTCCATCGGCATCGGTAGTAATGGCATAGCCCGATTCATAGGATATTCCGCCAATTGACCTGGCCCAAATAAATTCGCCATTTGCATCTAATTTTTGAATGAAAAAATCAGTTCCTCCATTTGCTGTTAAATTAAACGCTGCTATACCTGGATCGAAATCAACGGTGCCTTCGAAATGCCCTGTTACGTAAATATTTTCTGAGGCATCCACCGTAATAGAACTGCTATAATCATCAAATGGGCCTCCAATGGAATTTGCCCATTCCAGATTGACATCTTGCGCATAAGATGCAATCGATATTAGATTGATAATAAACACCGAATAGATTGTCTTTAATAGTAAATGCATTTGTTACTGTTTTTATGTAGTTTGTAGTTTTATGTTTGCTAACAAGCTGCGGTAATGTGCCCAGCATAAGCACCACTCCCGAAAGCATAGAAAACATTCTAAAAATACAAATTATTTTCTGAGTTTGGTGTTTTGGTGTAAGAAGCGAAACATGGATACTTAACGAAGGCTGTATACGAGACGGATACATACAGTGGTGTGAGAGGTGCACTCCGAGCGGCGAAGTTTGGAAACTTCGCCGAGCATTGGGCAACTTTTTTAAATCAATTTTTTTTATCCCAATAATCAACGCATTTTTCTTGCTCTGCAATTCTCAATACCGAAAAACCTAATTCAATTGCTTTGCTAAAGTCTTCACATCCGTTCTTTTTTTCACCTAATTCGTAGCGGGCTAGTCCACGAAGAAAGTAAGCATTCTTAATATTAGGGTCTAACGATATTGCTTTATTACAATCAAAAATTACTCCGTTCAGGTCATATGGAAATTTAGTTCCAGCCCTGTTTATATATACTCTTGCGTCTAGTGTATCTGCTAATAGATATTTGTCAAAATCATCTTTTGCAAGTTTGGTCATGCCTGTTGCTAAATATATCCTTGCCCTATTTAAATATAATTCAGGTTCTGGCGATTTTAATATTTCATCATTAAGTATCTTTAAAAAATCATTGAAGTCAGGTTTTGTCCAAAACCCCATTGTCATTTTTATTCTTCCACCACAATCGTCATCAATTAGGTCAAAAGACACATAGTAATCTGTTTGATAAACCTTGTATTGTCCATATCCTTCACACATTTGCCCTTCCTTGTCAATAAATTTGATGGTATCTCCTGATAATTCATATCCAGCAACAACATCAATAGTTTGGTCATTTCCGAAATCACCTTCAATTAATCCATTGTCTTTAAAATCAAAGCATATTGGACCATTTTGTCCAATCCTTACCCACTTTCCAATAAGAGAATTATCGGATTTTGTAATTGTTGGGTTATTCAGCATTTTATTAGAATTGAAGGCAAATAAGATTGCTGTTGAAAGGATTATTAAAAAAAACAATTTTGATTTCATCTTGATCTATTTTTTATTTAAAGTGCTCTTTTTAAAAATTGGCTAAATAGTAATCTGTTTCTTGCGTGAGGATTGCGAGAGCTTTCCTGTACGCATGTTACCAAATGTAGTACGAAATAAGGATTTTGGCAAACTCAGGCTCGGCGAAGTTTAGCTTGGCGTAACTTCGTCAGTCGAAATTGCGGTCTCCGAGCACAGTATACTTTCAAAAGTTTATTACTTAACCTTTGATCTAATAATACAAGCTCCTTTAAAGCTGGAAGTCCGGTATCGTTTCTCGTGCTACTGTACATCCAATCAACTACCTGAAAAGTCAAGTACTAAAATGCAGTTTGATCTTTAATTTGATAAGCTGTTGACATAAAGTCTAATTGATAAATTAAAGATAGAACAATTACTTCTAAGCTGAAAAATGCAGTCAAAGACCGCTATCTCAAACAACGAAGTTTCAAACTTCGCCGAGTTAGTATGAGTTTAGTTTATTTCAGGAAATCCAATTTCTTTCTCAAATAATACACCTCTAATTTCTTTTAATCGCTTTTTTAAAAATAGTCCTTGAAGACAAGTTAAAACTATACTATTCCCATCTTTCAAATTAACCTCAACAAAATAAAAGTTAGAGTAAAAAGGACTGATGTATGCATTCCTTGAATTCCAAATAGTAATGTGAAATGTTATCTTACTTATTTCATTGTTCGATATTGTTAAAATGTTTCCTTTTTCAGAGAGTTTAATACATTTCTCTTCGATACAAATTATCTTGAAGCGACCACTTATTATATAACTGATATATAAATAAAAAGAAATAGCAGGGTCAATGGCAAGAATTAGAAACAACAAGTCAAATGGGGACAAATTATTAAAATCAACAAAAAAGATAATCACAAAAACTAAGAAGATTATTGGTAGAAATATAAACCACAGATGAGATAATACGTTCTCTCTATTTAGCAATTTTGTTTCCATTAAAAATTATTTCACTTTTTATATAGATCAGTTAATCCATCAAATGTAAGAAAGATCTAGTTCAAATTGAAGCCAAAATATCCGATACAAAAAAAGCGCACCATACGGTGCGCTTCTAATATCTATTGTCTATTAATCTAATATCTTCTTATCCTCCAAAGTCATCAAAGGCTACCATCTCATCTGGTACTCCATAATCGTACAGCATTTTGTTTACTGCATCGTTCATCATTGGAGGCCCGCATAGGTAGAATTCAATTTCTTCCGGCTCTTCGTGCTTGCTTAAGTAATCGTCCATAATTACCTGGTGGATGAAACCTGTTTTACCCGTCCAGTTATCTTCGGGTTTTGGTTCCGAAAGTGCAATGTGGAAAGTAAAGTTCGGGAAATCCGCCTCAATTTTACGGAAGTGCTCTTCGTAGAAAACTTCGCGCTTTGAACGAGCACCATACCAGAATGTAGCTTTACGTCCGGTTTTAACGGTATTAAATAAATGGAAGATGTGTGAGCGCATTGGCGCCATACCGGCACCACCACCAATAAACATCATCTCATTTTCGGTTTCTTTGATAAAGAATTCGCCATAAGGTCCGGAGATGGTTACTTTATCGCCCGGCTTACGTGAGAACACGAATGATGAACAGATGCCCGGATTCAGTGCTGCGAATCCTCCTTTTGCGTTATCCCATGGTGGGGTAGCAATACGTATGTTCAACATAATAATGTTATTCTCGGCCGGATGAGAGGCCATGGAGTAGGCACGGTAAGTTGGCTCAGGGTTCTTCATCTTAAGGTCGAACATATTGAACTTTTCCCACTCGTCCATGTATTCCTCTTCAATGTCCATGTCCTTGAAATCTACGTCAAGTTTTGGTACATCAATCTGAATATATCCACCGGATTTGAAATCGAGTAATTCACCTTCAGGAAGTTTTACAACAAACTCCTTAATGAAAGTAGCAACGTTTCTGTTTGACACAACTTCACATTCCCACTTTTTGATACCCATGATTTCTTTCTCAATACCGATATCCATGTCTTCTTTAACTTTCACCTGACAACCCAGGCGCCAGTTAGCTTGTTGTTCTTTTCGGGTAAAGAATCCTTTTTCGGTTGCTAGAATTTCACCACCACCTTCGTTCACCTGTGCCTTACACATACCACATGTTCCACCACCACCACATGCCGATGGAAGGAAGATTTTGTTATCTGAAAGTACATTCAACAGGGTTGAACCTGGCTGAACTATTAATTCTTTATCATCATTAATGGTAACTTTAACCTCGCCTGATGGTAACAGCTTTGCTTTAGCATAAAGCAGAATAGCTACCAAAAGTAAGATCATTCCCAGGAAGGCGATAATACTTACCGTCATTACGGTACCCATACCCGAACTTGCTTCTAATAATATCATATCGAAAGTTTTTCCTTATTATAATTTGATTCCCATGAAGCTCATGAAAGCCATACCCATTAGACCAGTAACAATAAAGGTGATACCTAAACCACGCAATGGAGCCGGAACATCTGAATATTTAATTTTCTCTCTAATGGCTGCAATACCAACAACGGCTAAGAACCAACCAACACCAGAACCTAAACCGAATACTGATGCTTCGGTAATTGAAGCATACTCACGCTCTTGCATAAACAATGCACCACCAAGAATAGCACAGTTTACAGCTATCAATGGAAGGAAAATACCTAGTGCGTTGTATAGAGATGGTGAAATTTTCTCAACGATCATCTCAACCAACTGTACCATAGATGCAATTACTGCAATAAACATAATGAAGCTTAGGAAGCTTAAATCGATTTCAGCTGCAGCATCTCCAAGAATCCAGTCTAAAGCACCTTTCTGAAGAATAAAATTCTCAAGCAGGTAGTTAACAGGAACAGTAATACCGAGTACGAAAATTACGGCTAAACCCAAACCTGTTGAAGTTTCAACAGTTTTTGATACGGCCAGGTATGAACACATACCAAGGAAGTATGCAAAAATCATATTGTCGATAAAAATCGACTTAACGAATATATTTAATAATTCTTCCATATCTCTTTCTAGTTTTCTTCGATTAATTCACGAGTTCTGCTACGCTGAACCCAAATGATAATTCCTACAACTATCAAAGCCATTGGAGGTAGAATAACGAAACCGTTGTTCTCGTATCCAAAGTCGTAGAATGCCTGTGGAATAACTTGAATAGTACCTAATGAAGGCAGCGTAAGTGTACCTGCACCAAACAGCTCACGCACAAATGCTACAAGTATAAGAATCATTCCATATCCAGCTGCGTTACCTACACCATCAAGGAATGATGGCCAAGGTTTGTTACCTAAAGCAAATGCCTCAAGTCTACCCATAATAATACAGTTGGTAATAATTAGTCCAACGAATACAGAAAGCTGCTTACTTACGTCGTATAAGTATGCCTTTAAAATTTGGTCAACCAGAATTACCAATGAGGCAATAACTACTAATTGAACAATAATTCTAATTCGCGAAGGAATGGTGTTACGTAGCAGCGATACAATAACATTAGCTAATGCCATAACTGCTAATACTGCTATTGAAAGAACAATTGCAGGTTCTAATTTTACTGTAACCGCTAATGCTGAACATATACCTAGTACCTGAACAGTAATAGGGTTATCCACATTGAGCGGGTTAGTCAGTAACTTTAAATCTTTTGATGAAAACAGACTCATATTTCTAGTTGTTTTTTAATTACAAATTAAGATTACAGTCCCGCTTGGGCTTTAAAATAAGGTTCATAAGTACTCAGACAGTCGCGAAGCATATCTTCCAATCCCTTACTGGTAATTGTACCACCAGAAATTGCATCCACACCATGGTTTGTATCGCCTGCAGTTGCAGCCGCACCTTTACCACCTTTGTGTAGCGTTATACTTTTAAACTCACCATTGTTGCCAAATAGTTTCTTTCCTTTAAAAGGATCAGCAAACCAGGCTTTATCAATATCAGCACCCAAACCAGGTGTTTCACCTTTATGAGCGAAAATACATCCGTAAATGGTATTGTAATCTTTTTCAAGCGAAACATATCCCCAGATAGGACCCCAAAGACCTTTACCGCGAACTGGAATAATTATATACTCACCATCTTCTTTTTTACATTCGTAAACCGGAAGAATACGGTCGTTGTTTAGTTCCTTGATTTTAGATTCTGCATCAGCTTTTTCATCACCAGAGATTTTTCTTAGGGATGAAAATAGTTTCTTAGCCTGAAGCATTAATTTAACCTGAGGAGCCAGTTTGGTATCAAAAGCACTTCCTTCAATTTTCTCACCATCAGCATTCAAAACAAAATCGCTAACAATGTACTCATTGTATAATTCTTCAGCATTCTCAACAGTACTTTCAATTCCAACCGAAGCAAGAATACTTTGAATCTTTTCGATTCTTACATTCTTCGCCTGAAGTGGCTGAAGATTGATAGCAGTAAATGAGAGGATCGCAGCAACAACAATTACCATAATTGATGCATAAACGAATGTGTATATATTACTTTGTGTATTCATTCTTTTTCGTTTTATCAATTAATAATTAAGCAACTGCCTTAGCTCGTTTCAACCTTCTTTTAATGTTGCCAGCTACCACGTAATGGTCGATAAGTGGAGCAAAAACATTCATTAATAGAATTGCAAGCATTACTCCTTCCGGATAGGCAGGATTAACTACACGTACCAGAATTGCAATAAAGCCGGCAAGGAATCCGTAAATCCATTTTCCTTTTTCGGTTTGTGCAGCTGTTACCGGGTCGGTTGCCATAAATACACCACCAAAAGCAAATCCACCAAGTAATAAATGCTGGTAAGCTGGTAATGCCATAAAGGCGTTAGTGTCTGATGCAAATGCATTAAGGATAAGTCCCATTACAAAACCACCAACAAAGAACGACGACATAACTTTCCAGCTAGCAATACCTGTATACAAGAGTATAACAGCACCAATTAATATAGCCAGTGTTGATGTTTCGCCAATTGAACCAGTAATGTTACCAATGAACATTTCAGCTACACTAGGCAGCTGGTTTAGTCCTTCAACGGTTTTAGCACTGGCGGCCTGCGCCAATGGAGTTGCACCTGAGAACGCTTCAACCAAACCTTCGCCTGATCCCATACCTTCTACCCAAACCACATCACCCGACATTTTTGCCGGATAAGCAAAGAATAGAAAAGCACGTGCGGTAAGTGCAACGTTTACAATGTTCATTCCTGTTCCACCAAAAACCTCTTTACCAATAATAACAGCAAAAACAGTTGCTACAGCAACCATCCAAAGCGGTACATCAATAGGTACAATTAATGGAATAAGCATTCCTGATACAAGGAATCCTTCGGCAACTTCGTGACCTCTTATTTGAGCAAAAATAAATTCGGTTCCTAAACCAACACCATAAGAAATAACAATTAATGGAAGGATCTTAATCAGACCAAACCAAAATGATTCCATAAGTGTCCAGGTTTCGCCGATAGATGCTGCATGTTGTGTTCCAACATTCCACATACCAAATAATAAAGCAGGAATCATGGCAATTACTACAAGTGCCATGTTACGTTTCATGTCCATGTAATCGCGTACATGACTTCCTTTTTTTGTTACTTTATCCGGTACGAATAAGAATGTTTCAAAAGCATCGAATGATGATTCGAGCTTTGCGAATTTTCCACCTTTCTGAAAATTCGGTTTTATCTTATCTACGTAATTTTTTAGTCCCATTCGGAAATATTTTAATAATTGGTAATTGAATTACCAATTAACCAAGTTCTTTAATCAATGCGTTTAATCCCTTTCTAAGAATTTCCTGTACTTCAATTTTCGATGTACAAACAAATTCACAAAGGGCCATATCTTCTTCAATTACCTCATAAATTCCGAGTTGTTCCATTTTATCAATGTCATCAACCAGAATTGCTTTTAGTAATTCTACGGGTAGTATGTCCATAGGGAATACTTTGTTGTATTCGCCTGCCATTACAAAGGCACGTTTTCCACCATGGTAGTTGGTGTCGAGCTTGTATTCCTTGTTTGGTGTTAACCAGGAAACAAATGTACGCGATGTAGAGAATTTCTGAAGTCCCGGAAGTGCCCAGCCAAACATTTCGGCATAGTTTCCTTCAGGAATTACAGTTACCAATGAATCGTAGTAACCAATAAAACCATTCTTTGCAATTTGCGCTCCGGTTAGGGCATTACCAGAAATGTATCGTAAGTCGCCGTCGTTTACATTGCCGTTAACCATAGGTTTAATTGAGGCACCTAACAGGGTTTTGTAATACTGTGGTTTTTTAACTTCCGATCCTGCTAATGCTACAATTCTTGTTGCATCAAATACTCCTTTGGTAAATAGTCTACCAATGGTAGCAACATCCTGCGGATTAATTGTCCAAACTGTTTCACCTTTATTAATTGGTCTAATGTGGTGAATCTGGATACCAACATTACCTGCCGGATGTGGTCCTGCAAATTTTGTTTGCACAACATTCTTAATTTTCTGTAGAGGGCTAGCGCCGTCTGCAGCTAAATTAAGGTAAACTTTTCCATCGGTAAGTTTTGATAATGCATCAATACCAGTTTGAAAATCTTCTAGTTGGTTTTGTAGAATGAAATCGTAATCCGGAGCCAAAGGCGCCGTATCAAAACCTGATACATAGATAGACATTGGTGTGTCCTTAGGATTGGCCATAATTCCATAAGGCCTTTGCTTAATGAATGGCCAACAACCAGACACTAGCAAATTCTCGGTAATGTCTTCTTTTGAAAGACTACCTGGATTGCCTGATTTAAATGAAACTACTTCCTGTTTGCCGTCCGGTTCAACTACAACTTCAAGAATCCTTCTTCTTTCACCACGATTAATAGCCGTAACTTTTCCACTTACCGGCGAAGTAAAGAATACCTCTGGTAAATATTTGTCGTGGAACAACGGACTTCCGCACTTAACTTCATCGCCAACTTTAACATCCATTTTCGGAGTAAGGTTTGGAAAATCAATCGGTTTAAGTGCAAACTCGTCAGTGTTATCAATGGATTGAAGCGTTTTTTCAGCTTTCCCCAGAAGCTTAATATCTAGGCCTTTCCTGATCTTTATTACTTCTGACATGTTAAACTTTTGATTTTATTAAATTTACCCCCCAAAAATAATACTTTTAAAGTGTTCAGATATCTATATCACAAAATATTTACATATCGATGAATTTACATTAGTCAATATTTTGAATTATAGTGCGTTTACAGTTTTAAAGATGCCATATAACATAAGATAAGGAACTTAAATGATGAAAAACCATAGGTTGATAAGCGGGTGGATAGCGAAAATAGTTGCGTTTATCACTTTTTGTACGGTAAGTGTGTCAGTTCAGGCATTGATTAATATTGACTCGAATCAGGATTTCTTCGTGTCTGACTATGTTCGGCTCAAAAATTACTGCTATCAGGAAAACATTAAAACAGTAAAGCTGCATGTCGCTGGTGACGCGCTTTCTATGCCGGTAATTGAACTAAACGGAAACGAAAAGTTGCAATTGAGTTTTGATGAGCTGGATGCAGATATTCAGGATTATTCGTACAAGTTTTACCACTGCACAGCCAATTGGGAAGAGTCCGATTTATTTAGTTCCGATTTTATTGATGGCTTTCCAGAGAATCAAATTCGCGATGCCGAAATGTCCTTTAATACAACGCGCAGCTACATTCATTACGCGTTGGAATTTCCGAACGACGACGTACGTTTTATGCTATCGGGTAATTATGTGGTGCTGGTTTATAACACCGATAACGAGGATGCGCCTGTTTTAACACAGCGCTTTCATGTAATCGAAACCAAGACAAAAATTGAAGGCATCGCAAAACGTGCTACAAATCTCGATTTTCGTAGAAGTCATCATGAGGTGGATTTTACCTTTTGGTCGAGTATGCTCATAAATGATCCTTATCAGGATGTGAAAATATGTGTTACCCAAAACGGGCGCTGGGATAATGCTATTTATAATGTACCTCCCAAATATATAAAGGGTAATGAGTTTGTATACGATTACGAAACAGAGCTTCTCTTTCCCGGTGCAGGCGAGTTTCGTCATTTTAACTCGAAAGATGTAAAGTTTGCCTCCGATGGTATTGCACGAATCCGATTCGACGAACCTTATTTTCATTACGATCTGGAGCAAGGTGAAACCCGCAGGTTTAAGGTTTATAAATACAAGCAGGATATTAATGGCAAATTATTTATTGATGTAGCCAATGGTTCCGATATGGAATTAGAAGCAGATTATGTAATGGTACATTTCTCGTTAGCAATGGATGCCCCCATTGTGGATGGTAATTTATATGTATTTGGCGAGTTGTCTAACTGGGAGTTTCCAAAGCAAAATCGTTTAACTTATAATTACCAAAACAAGGCTTATGAACTTACACTGCCATTAAAGCAAGGCTATTACGATTATCAGTATGCCTATTTAAAAGACGGTGAACACCAGGCTGAGATTGATTACATTGAAGGGAACCATTACGAAACAGAGAACGACTACCACATATTTATCTACTACCGCGATAATTCTTCGAGATACGACAAACTTATTGGCTTTTCTACCGTAAACAACATCCAAAAGAATTGAACGCATAACAATGTGTAAGAACACGAGGCTTTTATTGATACTGCTACTTATCGTGTTGTCTGGCAGCCTTAGGGTAAACGGCCAGGCAATGACGACTGTTCTATCTGAGAATTTCGATGGTCCCAATAGTGGTTGGGAAACAATTAACGATATTGCTTATCTGTCGAAAATGGTGGATGGCGACTATTTTATTAGAAACCGACATAACGAGAATTGGTACATTACCGATAAGTTAGCCAAATTTAATCCCGACAGTAATTTTATTATCGAAGCACTTATTAAAAAAGAGGGCGGCATTAATCACGATGGTTTTGGAATTAGCTGGGGACGAAAGAACGGGCACAATGCTTATTCGTTTACCATTGCATCAAACGGTAATTTCGAAATTGGTAAATGGGACGGTAATAAGTGGGTGTATCTTACGCGTCAGGAAACCGACCTGATAAACAGAGGCAAACGCGAGAACAAACTTAAGATTCATAAAAAGAACGATGAGTATCGCTTTTTTATAAACGATAGTTTGGTGGATATTAAAAAATATGAACCTCTAAAAGGAACCAAAGTTGGCTTCATTATTTATAATCGAATTTCAATTGCAGTAAAAACACTCAAGGTAAAAGGTACGCCGTCGGTTAAACACATGTCTGATATATCGAGCGCCAGAAGAACGAATGTACCTGCGCAAGATACCAGCATGCTTGAAGAAGCTATTGATACAATTACTACAGTTGAGCAAGTTCCGGTTGTTGCCGCAGCTAGCGAAACACCGAAAGAAATACTTCCCCAAGCCAAGGTAACGCAAACACCAAAGCGAAAGATTAAAATCGAATCTGACGGAAGGCTCATTGTCTCATCCATTGAAATAGATGATGTTTCAGCTAATGATCGCGCTTCGTACAACGTAGGTAATGGCAATGCTAAACTAGAGAAGGGCGAGGCCGTTACAGTTAAATTGGAACTAATTAATAATGGCGCTTTAATTACCAATGATAAAATTGTGGTTGAAGCGGCTGGTAAGGGGTTTATGTTGGTGCATCCCACAAATACATTTAAAGTGCTCAAGCTCGACCAGTCGGATGTTGTGAAAATTGAGTTCGATATTTTTGTTGCCAGAAAATACCAGGGTAGCACTGCTCCCTTATCATTGCGTCTAGAAGGAAGCACCAAAGGAGTAATCTCGATAAACATTCCCGTTTATTAAAAGAGACATTTGATTTATTCCCTATTGATTTTATTGTTGTCAAAAAGTGCGATTCGTCACCTATTGTACTGATGGATTAGAATTTTTATTCACTTGCATATTATTACCAGAATGAGAAGTCTAATTATAAGCATGAATGGAATGAAGAAGTATGTACTGTTGATTGTGGCTGTTTTTGTATCATTAAATATATGTGCCCAAGAGGATAGCTTATGGACCTTAAAGTTAAAGGAAGTTATTGTTGAAGATGACAACGGGAATAATTTCCAGTCGAGGGTACTCAAAGATGTTATACAACGAATCAGGCCACACGATATAGGTGAGGTGTTTGCAGACCAGCCGGGATTTGGTGTAATTAAGCGAGGCAATTTTGCCATGGAGCCGGTGTTGCGCTCTTTCAAGTACGACCAATTGAACATCCGCTATAATGCATCGGCGGTGGTAAAGAATGCTTGCCCCAGCCGAATGGATCCGGTTACCGTTCATGTAACACCGGAAGAACTGGAACGCATTGAAATTATTAAAGGACCGTACAGCGTGCGTTATGGACAAACTTTTGGCGGTATTATTAATTTGGTAAATGCGGCTCCCGAATTTACTGATAAACTCAGCCTTGGCGGATTATTCGAATCGGGTTATGAAACCAACGGGCAAGGCAAGTACAGCAGTATAAATATAAATCCATCAATGAAACGGATTAGCCTGAATGTAGCTGCTAACTGGAAAAGCTACGAGAATTATAAGAGCGGATCGGGCGACGAGATTGCGTCATCATTTAACACGGCCGGGTATAAAATACAGCTGGGATTAAAACCCAGGAAGAATCAACTACTGCAGATTGCTTATAGGCAAAATTTTGTTACCGATGTGCTACATGCCGGATTACCCATGGATGCGGATGAAGATCTGAGTTCCATTTTCGATCTTGCTTACAATTGGGAGAGCTTATTGCCATTCATTAATAATGTATCGCTTAAAGCTTATTTTTCTGATGTTGACCATGTGATGAGTAATAAGCTGCGTCCTAACTTTGTTATGGTAAACGCCGAAAGTATTGTTGAATCGAGCACAGGAGGAGCTAAGTTGGAACTGGAGCTTCCGGTTGCTAGAGGACAACTGTTTACAGGAATAGATTATCAGGCAGTGGCGAAAGATGGCGCCCGCACCCGAAAAATTATAACCAATCCTTGTACTGGTGTTACGCCCGCACAACCCATTTTATTTACCGATTTAATCTGGCAGGACTCGTATGCCATTACCTATGGACTGTTTAGCGAGTGGAGCGGAAAGCTCGGCGACAAAACCTACACAACCGCAGGTTTGCGTTTAGATCATTTTAACTCGGAAAGTAACGATCCTGCCGACGACTTTTACGCACTGTATTTAAATGAGGAAACCTATGAAACAGGAGTACAGCTAAGTGGTGGAATTTCATTAAAGCACTATCTATCTGATAAAAGTGAACTTAAATTGGCTGTTGGAAAAGGTGTACGAAATGCTGATTTGCTGGAACGATATGTGAATCATTTTACCGTTGGAATGGATGCTTATGAATATGTTGGCAATCCTAATTTAAAGCCGGAGCAAAACTATCAAACCGATGTAAGCTATACCTACAGAGCTAAGAAAGCCGCATTTGCGATAAATGTCTTTTACTCATATGTAAACGATTATATTACTGCTGTGGTGGATTCCAGTTTGAACAAAAAGTTTTTGCCGTGCCTGGAGCCGGCCCATGCCAAACGTTTTGTAAATATTAAGAAAGCGTTTCAAACCGGATTAGAGTTTACCGCCAATTACAGGCTTTCTAACAGGTGGACAATTAAAGGTGATGCGTCGTATGTGTATGCTCAGAATCTAGAGTGGAACGAACCCTTGGCTGAAATTCCCCCATTCTCAACTCATCTAAGTGTGCAGTATAATAGGAAAAAGATACGGGCAGATCTTGCATGGCGGGTAGTAGCAGCACAGGAGCGAGTTTCAGGCACTTTTAACGAAAGCCAATCTGAGGCTTTTCAATTACTCGATTTTCATATTAAGTATGACCCATGGGAAATGTTAAGCACTTATTTATCAGTTACCAATATTTTTGATCTTAACTATTATGAGCATCTCTCGCGGCCTTATCGGAATATGACCAGCAACAGCATGTATTTCGAGCCGGGAAGAAGTGTGAATATTGGTATTCGCCTTAAGTTTTAGCGTTGAATGCAATGAAGAGTTTTAATCACCAAAGCACATCTTAATGCACAACCAGTATCTTTTCTGATGCAACAGTGCCTTCAGATTCCAAAATACAATTGTAAACACCATTTACCCATGATTCGGTTGATACCGACACAGCAATTTCTCCAAATCTAATCTGCTTGCTGTATTGAAGCTTAGCATCCAAGGAGTATATGGAGAGAAGGCCAGAATGAATATGCTTTGGTATTTCAATATTAATGAAATCCTTTGCAGGGTTCGGTGAAACATTTAATCTGGTTTGATTAACGGTGACAGGCTCAATATCTTCATAAACTGCCTCTAGTCTAAAGATCGGCTGAACATCTGTTCCATCAAATCGAGAAAAGTAACCACCAACATAGTATTTATTATCTCCAGCTGCAACAATATCCCTAACTCCATAGTGTGGCCAACCTGTTAAACATGTATCTATACCTGAACCTGTAAAAGCTAATGTATCAAGGAAGCCGTTAATATTAATCAAGGCAAGATTATTCCGATGCTGGTTTTGAAAATGACTAAATTGTCCACCAATCATATATTTATCATCATCGGTGGCACATATGGTCGATATCATAAAGCCCTGAGTACCTAAAGTTGGGATTAAGCTAGAATCTCTAACCAAAGCAGTTACATTATTGAAATTATTAAAGGTACTATCTAGTGATCCGTCTGACATAAGTCTTAGCATCGCAATGTTTGAGGTATCATCAGATATCTGAAACTCACCACAGATTATGAGTTTCCCATTTTCCTCTACATGCAAATCAAACAACCTTCCCAAAACACCTGTACAATTAAAAGAAGTATCAATCTGTCCATCGTTATAAATCCTAATAATGTCATTTACAGCAAGGTTATCATAAGTGGAGAAATCTCCTTCAAGAATTAATCTATCATTATCATACCTAAAATAACTATAGACAGCTCCGTTTGCATTGTGAACAAAGGTAGAGTCAAAATATCCATTGGGTTTTATTCGACTAACCCTTCTTTCAATTCCATCATGATATGAATCGCCAGCTATATATAGATCACCATCATTTAACGTACAAATGCTTGAATGAAAGTTCCCCATTCCCAGATTCATAGTGAACTCAGGATCTAGCTCAC
>JBFHES010000090.1:0-15498 GCA_041584015.1 Bacteroidales bacterium | reverse complement strand
TACTAAAAATGTTGGCAGAGGAGTAGCAATAGCTTTAGGAGAAGCAGGGGCAACGGTTTATGTAACGGGTAGAAGCATAAAAGACAATGATGTTAAAGGAATAACAGAAGCAGGAGGAAGAGGTATTGCCTTGGTGTGTAACCACGAGAACGATGAAGATGTGCAAGCCGTTTTTAAACTAATTGAAAAGAACGAAGGAAGGTTAGATATTCTTGTTAACAATGCCTGGGGAGGTTATAAAAGACTTCGCAATAGAAAGGCCTACGCTGGATTCAAATGGAAAGACCCTTTTTGGAAACAACCAATTGAGTTATGGGAAGAGATGAACAATGTTGGAGTTCGTTCGAATTATGCGGCGAGCGTTTACGCAACTCAGTTAATGCTTAAACAAAAACAAGGACTAATTGTGAATATATCATTTTTTGCAAGTCGTAAATATTATGGGAATGTTGTATACGGGGTAGCAAAAGCAGCTGTAGATAAAATGACAATGGACATGGCCGTTGAATTGAAGAAATATAAAATCGCGTGTATTTCGCTTTATCCAGGGTATATCGATGATAAGAAAAAGACACCAAACCCAAAAAAGGAAAGTTCTATTTTTGTTGGAAGAGCAGTTACTGCATTGGCTTCAGATTCGGAAATAATGAAAAGAACAGGACAAATACAATTGGCAGCAGAGTTAGCAATGGAGTATGGTTTTACAGACATTGACGGAACCCAACCAATACCTTATGATACGCTTTGAAAATGAAACTAGACGAAAAGCAGAATCAGAACGAAAAAAGGCAGATTAATTTTTGCCATGACTGCAATAATATTAATCAGTATCCTGATTATGTTTTTGGTATAATCGTTTGAGAAATCATCCTCTGAAAGAAACCACAATCAAGTAACCCGCTGCTTAGCTTGCGAATTTTCAGGAAGCTTACAAGTCGCAACACGGCCGAATTCAATTCATGCGTATGATTGAACCACACGCTTAACTTCTCTACTTGAGGCTTACTAAAGTATATACGCTCGTAGGTTGAATAAAGTAAGTACCATTACATAAGCTACTAAAACATAAACCCATTTTCCTCCAAATTTAGGCGTACGTATTGAGGACAAGTTTAGCACTGACAGGGTAATTAATAACACATATAGAATGATTGAAAAGGTTCCTGTCGTGAAAAAGCTTTCGAATAAAAATACAAGCGCCAATATGAGTACATTATTATCAAGCGGAAAACCTTTATACGTTTTACTATCGATTAAGCCGTAAACATTAAAGTAAGTCAATCGGATAACACTGGCAGCAATAATTACAAATGCACCTGGCAAGAACCAAATATTGTAATTCCCATAGCTTAAAAGGATGATGGCAGGCAAAATACCAAAACTCACAATGTCTATCAGTGAATCAAGTTGAGCTCCAAAATCTCCTTGTACTTTTGTTCGGCCTTTCAACTTCCGAGCTATAATACCGTCGTACCAATCGAATAATACCGCCCATAAAACTCCGATTATTGCCATCTGGAAATTCGCCTGGATGGCGAAATAGATACCTGTTACGGCACTCATCAAACCTAAAAGAGAACAGATATTAGGCAATTCTTTTATAAAGCTAAATACGCTTATTGGTTTAGTATTATTCATACATTACCTCCTTTAAGGCAGCAATAAGCGCCTTGTTTTCGGCCGGCGTTCTGCTTGCAATTCGAATGTAACGGTCGGCATCGGGCTGGGTTTTCCCTACGCTATCTTTTATGTAAATGTTGTGCTTTATAAAAAGGCGTTTTACCACATCAGGTCCATTTAATGCTGCATTGGGCAAACGGCAATAAATATAATTTGCATCGGGTTTAAAAACAGTCATGCCATCGATAGCACAAAGCTGATTGTAGAATTCATCTCTATCCGCTTTTACTATTTCACAACTAGCCTCAAACTCTTGTTTGTACTGTGGTAGTATTCTAAGAAACTCTTCGGCAAAGCCATTAATATTCCAAATATGAATTCCGTTTCGAACAGCCTGGGCGAAATCTGCGTTGGCAGTTAACAAGTATCCAATTCTTAATCCACATATGCCATATGCTTTGCTCATGCTTTTCAGAATGGCCATATTCGGATATTTAGCAATGTCCTGCTCTAAGCTTATTTGTTCTTTGTTATCAGCAAAATCCAGAAACGATTCATCGACAATCAGCATACAGTTGCTTGGTTGAAGCTTTTCGGCTAATCGGATTAAATCGGCTTTGGGCACTAACAGCGATGTTGGGTTATTAGGTGTAACCACAACTGCGATATCTGCACCAACCCTTATGGCTTCATCAGCGAACTTATCTACATCAAGCTGAAATGAAGGAAATTCAAGTGGAAATTCCACAGCCTTTCCTTCAGGAGCGGCATTGGCATATTCATTAAAAGAAGGCACCGGAACGATTATCTTTTTAGCTAAACTTCCTGATAAAATTTTGATAATCTCGGCTGCACCGTTTCCAACAACTATTCTATGGGCAGGTTGCTGAATCACATTTCCAATAAGCTCGGCCAGGGCATTTTGCGCCATCGGATAATTCAGCACCAGGTTGTGAATATTCTCTTTTAGGTGACTAAACACGGCTTTAGGCGGAAAATATAAATTGTACAGGTAGGCATGGTCGGTAAAATCGTGCCGGTAATAACCGCCATGTTGCTTTGCTATATAATCGTATTTCTCTGCTTGTGTTTTATACTTACTTTCCATGCTGCTTATCTCTTAAAATTACGATGCCATTGCATTTTCACGTACAGTAACTTTTTTCAATTCTCTCGGGAATAAACGTTCAGCTTTGGCCAAATCCATTATGTTGTCAATTTCGTACCATGGTTGGTGGTCAAACGAAACCGAATCAAAACTTAAAGTACTATTGTCAACCAATTCAGAAAAAACAGTTTCATAGTAACAGTTCACATTACCCGCTTCAATATGCTGGTTCAGACGCATTATAATTGCCTGCCACGATGAAAGCGAAAAACTGTATATATTAACCGTTTTATATCGAATATCGGAATACGCTTCTGTTGTTCCTTTCTGAAAATGAGTTACCTTTTTGGTCCTATCAAGTGTAACCGTTGTTCCATCTAACCAAGGTTTCATAAGCGCTACAGCCATTCTGTCCGGATAAACCATATCATCAAGCAAAGAAGAGTTCATTATTAAATCGCTTTCAAAAAGCACAAAAGGCTCATTTATGACATTACGAGCCATCCAAAGCGAATAAATATTATTGGTGGTTTTATACAAAGGACTATGAATGTATTCAATCTTAATGTCTCCTGATTGGTCACCCAGATAATCGATGATACATTCTTGTTCGTGACCGGTTACAATAACAAGTCGTTTAAATCCCTGGCTTTTTAGGTTAATAACAAGTCTTTCGAGTAAGGACTTATCGTTTACGAGGGTAAGACATTTAGGAGAACTTTTTGTTAAGGGGAAAAGGCGACTACCTGTGCCAGCCGCAAGAAGCAATGCTGTGGTTATACGTTTTGAACCACAACATTTGTCTGAATCAGTATTCATATAAAAATGTATTGATGCCATCAGAAAAAACCAAATGCCAATTTATGCATCTGGCGTACTATTTAATAGTACTCCAATGTTGGACTGTTTACTGATAACTCAACTATAAGTATGAATTCTGCGAATGCGAAGATAGATTGCTTAAAAGCACACCAACAAAAATGATAGTGAATGATTGATATCAAAAGATATGTAATCCGGTGCAAAGGTACTCTAATTAATAAGACTAACTAGTAATTGACCTTTAGTGCCTTATTTAAAACACGATAGAGTTGGTTGCTGAGCAGCATGCATCATCGCATTCTCCCTATGTGGTGGTGAAATAAGGTAGCTGACGATTTAAGCATATCTTCCGATTTAATTGTCAGTTACTACAACATGCTGGGAACAAAAACCAAATACCTGAAGTTATTACTAAAATTGAATGCATTTTAAACTGAACACCCTAAAGGTTATTGAGAAAAGATGAATAAATCGGTTGACAATTATTTTATCGAAGGCTGCGGTCGGTGTCCGCTGGGAGGCACGGCTGATTGCAAAGTTCATAACTGGACTTCAGAATTAACATTATTGAGAAGCATTGTGCTTGACTGCGGTTTAATGGAGGAAGCTAAATGGGGCGTACCCTGTTACACCTTTCAGAATAAAAACATTCTCATTGTAAGCGCATTTAAAGAATATTGCAGTATCAGTTTTTTTAAAGGTTCCTTGTTGAGCGACGATAAAAACCTATTGGTAAAACCAGGCCCGAATTCTCAAGCAGCCCGACTCTTTAAATTTAAGAATACTAAGGAGATACTAAAGATTGAAAGTGATATTAAAGCATACATCTTCGAAGCTATTGAGCTTGAAAAGGCAGGATTAATCGTTGCATTTAAAAAGAACCCAGAACCCATGCCGGAGGAATTGGAACAGAAGTTTGAAGCTGATCCGGTTTTTAAAAATGCCTTTGAGGCTCTAACTCCTGGAAGGCAGCGAGGATACATCCTCTATTTTTCTCAAGCCAAACAATCAAAAACAAGAATATCAAGAATTGATAAGTGCCTCCCCATGATAATATCAGGTATTGGATTGCATGACAAGTATAAATCGATGAAGAAAGAATAAACCATCGCATCTTTCGCTCGTTCTCAGCAGCGTCCGCGCTAAGTCAATATCAAAAAAGGATCTTTGGCCTATTCATTACTGCATCTTGAATTTAAAATCAATGTTTTTCTATATTTGCGAATAAAGAATAATGTTATGCGAATATTAAGTGTTTTAATCATTTTGAGTCTTGCTTTATCAGCCTGTGAATCCGGGCCTGAAACTTATAAAGTTGGAGATTTTGGAATTCAGGTTTGGCAAAACAATCAAAACATCAAACAGGAGAATGGAATCTTTCCGTTGGTAAAAGAGGAGTTCAACATTGTCTGTATTATTGATGATTACAAAGCGCCTTTTAATAATGGAGTATCGATAAACTACATGGGCAATGTTGATGAGAATCGATATGAGCTATTCAAATCAGCAGAAAGTTTTGAGCCACTTACCAGTAATTTTGATTATAGGTATGGAATAAAGAATTTCAAAAAATTTGACATGATGTTGAATGTACAAACGCCTGCTTCACTTGGCTATCGGGTTACGGAAGAATATACCGATTGTGATTTTGCAGGATGTCGCGAGGAAGGAGATCAACTCATTCTGGAATTCAGAATTAACAACTTTGAAGAGATAAATAGCAATGGTGCAAATGAAAGAGTAAGATATAATGTAGAAGATGTAAAGGCAGAGGAAATGCAATTCATTCTTCAACGAACCAGAAGGGTAACACTTGAGCAATTGGAAGAAGGCATAAAACCAATCGACCCAATATTTCAACATGTGAATATTCGCTTTAAAGAATAACTGTGAAATGATCTGTTTATAACCCACGTTCGGCATAGCGTCTACGCTATGTCGAACGTGAAAGAAGGCCTCTGGCCTGGAATAATCGAACGCGATTCAGCTGCAATCATTTCCTCCAAAAAATTCCTCTGTTCGGCGTAGCGTCCACGCTACGTCGTTATGAACTTTGGCCTCTGGCCTCTTCATGACACATATTATTTTGTATCTTTGATTTATGACCACTGGCTATCAACTAAATAATCAAGAAGGCCTTTACTATTTGACTTTGCAGGTTGTAAAGTGGATTGACATTTTTACCCGTAATGTTTACAAAGATATCATCGTTGACAGTCTGCAGTTCTGCCAAAAGAATAAGGACCTAACTGTTTTTGCTTATGTGATTATGTCAAACCATATTCACCTATTAGCTCAAAGTCAGTCTGGGAAAATTAGTGATACAATACGTGATTTTAAAAGCTTTACTGCTAAAGCAATATTAAAAGAAATTGAAGAGGGAGAAGAAAGCAGGAAAGAATGGATGTTAAAGCAGTTTGAGTTTTCTGCAAAACGAAATAGAAGGAACAGTGATTTACAATTCTGGACGCATGAGAACCATGCTGAAGAAATTTACTCAGATAAGTTTGTGGAGCAAAAGTTAGAATATATTCACATGAATCCTGTAAAAGCTGGAATTGTGGTTAACCCGGAAGATTATCTTTATTCCAGCGCTCGTAATTATGCTGGATTAGATTCGATGATGGATGTTAACATAATTACGACAAGATGGAAAACCGTTCGTTGAGTTATCCTCGGCCAGAGGCCGGGTTTAGCTTCGACATAGCGAAGACGCTATGCCGAACGGCGGCTTAAAACCAATCGACCCAATATTTCAACATGTAAATATTCGGTTTAAAGAATAGCTGGTATTGGTGTTTTTTTACTCCTTACTGCTAGTTATTATATACATCAAAAGCTTTTTTATTATTCTTTTTGGTTTTGTATCTAAGAGGATTGCTTATTAAGATGCTAACCACACCAACAGGTGCACACGCTATCGCAACCTTATCTAGCTTGCCATCCATGGGTTGGAAAATTATATTGAGGAAAGGAACAACTATAAGCGATGCTCCACCTATTAAGGCTATTTTTGTCCAAGTGGTGAGTTTCTTACTTTTATTAAGGATTATAAGGCATTCGGGATTATCCTTAAGATCAACTTTTAGATTTTTGTAATGCAGCTTTTTTACTTCCTCAAAATTTTTATTGTAGAAATAGTCTGTTGATGTTCTGATGCTTCCAGTTTCCATGTTGTAACTAGTTGTAGTTGATATGAAAAGGTTTAACTTACCTTTGGATATGCATCTGGCAAAGTAGTTAGTTTTGAATGGCGAGAGATGTCTTAGGTTTGCATGTATCTGTGAATACTGCACATAGAATTTTACTTCAGATTGCTTAAATTTATGATTATCTATCAATACAGATCTGGAAAACAATTTCTTTTCAAGAGATATCTCCGTACCGTAAACTATTGAATCGTTCACTAAGTGCAGATATCGTACTCCAGGTGTATATTGAGAAAATGATTCCAATGAAATTGTTAGTAGAACGGTTAGAATCAGTATTGTTTTTTTCATGATTAGTTTGTTGAAGATATCTGTGAATTTAGTTTTTAGAATTTGCAGACAAGTTAGATAAATTGAACTACACCCCAAAAGTAGTTCTTCAAAAACTATTAAAACTAATCTGATCATCGGTGTTGTTCCTTCGCTACGTCGTTTAATCCAAGGCTTCTGGCCTTATAACTTTGCATACTAATTTTCTAACAGGCCAGAGGCCTGATCTAACCTCGACATAGCGTGGACGCTATGCCGAACGCAGGCTGTGAGCCAGCAGCTACACCAAAAAGTTCTTCTTTAGAAATTCCTGAAAAGCATCCTTGTATTGATCGCTAATTGGGATGTATACTTTATTGTCGAACACAATGCGGTTGCGTTCAATGGTGCTGATTTTCTTTAGGTGCACAATGTAAGAGCGATGCACCCGCATGAACTCAGTCTTTGGCAAATATTCTTCCATCTTTTTCATGCTCATTAATGCCATAATGGGCTTTTGGTTTTCGGCATGTATGCGCACATATTCGCGCATACTTTCAATGTATTTTATTTCATCCAGATTAATGCGCAGAATCTTATGTTCCGATTTAATAAAGAGGAATTCATCATTGCTCTTTACTTCGCTCGGTACCGTTGGCACACTTTTAAAACGTTCGTTAGCACGTTCGGCAGCCTTCAGAAAATCGGTATATGCTATGGGTTTTAACAGATAATCAACAGCATCAACCTTAAAACCCTCAATGGCATATTCGCTGTAAGCAGTTGTAAAAATCACCTTGGGCGGATTGTTTAGCGATTTCACAAAATCCATCCCATTCAGGTCGGGCATATTAATATCAACAAACATAAGGTCTGTTTCATTTTCCTGTAAAAAGCTCAAGGCCTGTAGGGCACTTTCAAAACTTGCTATAAGTTCCAGAAATGGTGTTTTCTGAATGTAAGCAATAATTTGTTTTAAGGCTAAAGGTTCGTCGTCAATGGCTATACATCTTATCATACCGGAATTTTTAAACTAACAGTAAATACATCTTCGCTATGCTTAATGTTCAAATCGTAATTATTGGCATATAATAAGTTCAATCGCTTGCGCGAATTCTCAATGCCTATTCCGCCCACTTCTTGTTCTTTCTGGTTTTTAGGAATGCTATTACTTATTTCGAAAAATAAATGCTGAGCGTCATTCGCAAAGGAGATATTTATAAACGAGCTTTGCTCATAACTAATACCATACTTAAAAGCGTTCTCTACAAAAGAGGTAAATAGTAAGGGTGGAATTTTTTTGTCTTGTAGTTCCGAAGGTAACTGTAGATTTATTTGCACCTTATCAGAATATCGCAGTTTCATTAAATCGACATAATTGCTAATAAACTCGTACTCCTTTTGAATAGGAATAAGGCTAACCTCAGAATCATAAAGCAAGTGACGCATAAGTTTTGAAAGGCGAATAATTGACTCTTTGGCTTCTGCTGCATCAAAATCGATGAGCGCATGAATGTTGTTTAAGGTGTTCATAAAAAAGTGCGGGCTCACCTGGTTTCGAAGAAACGCCAACTGACTTTCCACATTTTCTTTTTCGGCGCTCACGCGTTTTTGTTCCGACTGCACCCACTTAACCGACAACTTTAGGCCCGTATCAAATCCAACAATCAATATGGAGATAATCATGAAACTAATGTAAGGCGGCATTGGGTTGGGTGGTGGCTTTGGCATGTCTCTTCGGACTCTTGGACCCAGTGGAGGCATTTGTCCGGGCCCACGATCCGGCATAAGACGCTCGTTTGCAATTGATCTGTTTCCTGGGTGCTCATTTGTATTCTGACTATAAAATACACCAAATGCCATTACAGTTATGAGCGTAAGGTTTGCAAGAATAAAAAGAATCCGCTGATTTTTAAAGAACAACAATGGCAGAAATACAAAGCGATTGATGAGAAATAGCAGGAGATATGGCAATAATGATTTCCAGACTTTTAACACATGTATCCAGCTCATTTCATTATCGCCGATAAATAGTGGCGAAATAAAAAGCAAAATCCAGAATATCGAAATTAAGAATGGCTCGAATAGCTTAAACAGATTCTTTCTTTTTTCTTTCATGTTAGTGCCTCAGCAGTTTTTTAGCAATGACGCTAAGTTATAGTATAATTCCCGGACTGCAATTAATGTTGATCCAAATGATAGTAGAAGGTTTAGACCATCCAACTCCCCCATCAAGAGTTGAAGGTCTAAACACATCATTCACCAACACTAAACATCAATATAAAGTCCATTTGTTATTAGTTTAAATAAGCGTTAACAGCACTGGTTCTTGATTGCGCGTGGCTTTTCAGTGTTGATACCGCCTGATCGAATTCTGAATCGTATTGAATATAAGTATATCCTGATTCTTCGGCATAGGCATGTTCTTGCAGCATGTTGGCATATTGCTCATAACTTGCACTCATGGTTGATGGAACAAATACTTCGTCGATAAACTGCTGCAAATAGCTTTCGTATTTTGCGTTGTATTCATCGTTGGCTTTAATGTATTTGATCAGAGGCCAGCTGCTACTTACTTCTGTTAATCCAAGGCTTAACGCACCGCCTTGTTTCCCTTCCTGAAATGCCTCGTTATTGTCCCACGGAATCCAGGTAAGCTTGTTATCCGACGGATTATTGTAGAGGTAATAATTGTGTGTCATTACTCCATAGGTATCCCAGTTTTGGATTGTGGTATTTGCTGCCAACCACTTTATAAAAACATCCACATTAAATACCGCTTCCAGATCGCTTTTCCATTGTTCGGTGTTTGAAGTACGTGTACTGCTATTGATAATATCATACAGTGCTTCCACATCATTGTAATTGCAGGTCTCAATGTTGGTTTTAACTTCCATTTCTCCCTCATCAAAAGTACCGGAAGCAAAGGAAGCAGCATCGCCGTCGGGTTTGTACAAATTACCACTACCATCAGCAAACTGATCGTCGAGTACCGTGTCATCCACTTCCTCAACCAAGGCATAAACTCCAAAATACTGTGGTCCATCGCCGTGGTCGACATACACCACGCAAAAGGCGGTATGTGCAGCAGCTAAACCAAACTGCCTGAACAAATCGGCACCAACTTTTTCTCGCATTAATGATGGATCATCGAAATTATTATTCAGGTTCAGTTGTCGGAATCCATAAAAGCGCTGGTTTTGGTAATCGCTGGAATAATCTTCAAATTCATCGAAATCGAGTTTGAAAGACAGCTTGTTATTACCAGATTGATAAGCTGACTGTAGACTGGAATTCCCCTTGTAACGAACCCCAACATTATACCATTCGGTATCGTTAAAGCGAAAATTGCAGGGCACCCAAACCGGATCGGAATCTGTACTACTGGCCATACCTCCGCCCGGACCGCCAAAACTTGACCCGAAAATATCATCTAAATCTGCTTGCATGGCATCCCAGTTAGCTTCGCTAATCTCAATATCGAAACGTAATACTTCATCCTGATTAAATACGACACTATAATCGGGGCTGGTACTTGCACCATGTGTTGCTTCAGTCCAATCGGCGTAATCAACATCAGTAAGAACTGTTACAATATCATCTTTACGGCAACCAAAGATGATTACCAAAACCAGTGGTAGTATTATAAATTTATTTCTCATGATATTCCTCCTTAAAATTTGATTTTGTACTGCAGACAAACAAGGTGTCGGTTTTTGTATGCCGTACGATAGAAGTCGAGTTTGTATCTAAATCCGATGTGATTTTTTTTGAATAATTTGTAATCGACACCTAAGGTATAGCGCATCTTGTAAAGCTCATCGGTGGTTTGATTTCGAAATGCCTCCGCACCGATTAGGGGCGTGAGTTTGTTTTTCGGAATGTCGTATTTCAATTTTGCTTTAAAGCGCAGGTAGTTGTCATTAGCCCCGTTATCGTCGGCATAGTTACTATATGCCACGCGAAACGACGGGTCGTAATTACCATAGCTACTTTTCCAGGTTGCATGCAATGCATACCGCGACAACAGTTCAGTTTCCTTTGTTTCTCTGGGATTAACAACATAACGGTAATCTACACCTACGGCTAGGTTTTCGTTCAAGGTGTAATCGGTGCCAAGTTCAAAATGATATTTCTCCACAGTAAACGTTTCGTCGTATCGTACCTCTGGCGATAAAGTGAGTTTTAACCGCTTTATGGGCTTGTATGTAAGCTCGAGCGATGTTCTGGCCTGAAATTCATTTTGAACGTCTTGTGCCAGTCCATTAAATGAACCTAGCGCAAGTATGAGCATCAGTATTACTATTCTATTTTTCATGTCCGTGGCCTCCGTTTGCATTGTAGAATAAGTTGATCTCAGCAACATCTCGCAAGAAATCGATTTTCTTAATCTCGTAGCGGGTTATGTTAATACCGGTGCGTTCTCTCAAATCGCTTAACATCAAATCTTCGCTCATGGTATGAATGTTCTCAATCTTCTCATAAATTAAGCGAACAGACAGTTCTTGTTTAAGCGATAAACGTTTCTCTAAAATCCATAAGCCGGCCAGAATAGCAGCATTGGTAAAAATCAACTCAGCATAACTCACCTTTTTACTCGCCAAAGCATTGATTACGGAAATTCCAATAATGATGAAAAGGTAGGTCATCTCCTTTATCGGGATGGTATCCGTTCTATATCGGATAATTCCAAAAATGGCAAACAATCCAAGTGCAAATCCCAGCTCCAGCTTCACATTGTTCAATAAGAAACTAAGCAGGAAAACAATCACACCAATGGCAAGGTAAGAGAAGTAATAATCTTTACGCTTGCTGGTTCGGGCATACATGTAATGAATAACGATGAACAGTAGTGAAGTGTTGAGCGTAAAACGCACCAGCAGTTCGCTAAAATCTGAAACGTTAATGAGTTTAATTCCTAAGAATCGTAATCCATCTTCCCAGTTTTGAATATCGCTCACCTGGGCTACGCTTGCGCTTACATCGTTTAATATCATTGCTAAATCTGTCATAATCTTAAGCTGTTTGGTAAATGTTAAAATTGAAATCGAGCATCTTCTCAATGCTTCTTATTTTTGCTTTAAATGAATTGCGTTTTAAACTCAAATCTGTCATTGTTCGTCCAACACAGTATTTACTAAAACCCGAAGTTTTTATTCTATGATCTCTAAGTGCTAGCACCAAAGGCGAACTTGACTTTCCTTCTGACTTTATCTCAACAATCACCATATTACTAAGCAATACCGCTTTGTCTTCGTACTCAAAATGCAGGTTCAAATCGATGGTGCAGCGCTCCTTAAAATTCTTATTTACTAAGGTGATTCGTGAAAATTCGTTTAGTAAGGACAACTGCAAATCGTTGGCAGCATATGGCGCTACCGATTGTAAAAAAGCATCTTCCTCTTTTGTGAATTTTGGATCGTTTGCTTCAATGGAAATTCGCTTTTTAATTGTGCGCCCTTTATTGGTTTTGAACTTTACTTCCAGAAAACTAATTCCGGAATTCACATAACTACGTTTGCGCACTTTATACCTGTTTCGCTTTCCATTATGATGATTAATGAACATCTCATTATTTTCTGTATCAAAATAGCTTGTTGCATAAGGTAGCTGCCCCTTACCGTCAATATTCAACACATAATAATCATCCTTAATGGCATCCAGAATAAGCTGCATTTCTTTCATATGAAACCAATACTTGGTATCCGTTCGGTTCATTAGCTTAACCTGATCCATCTCCTTTAATTGAATAGTCTCGAATGATTCTGTGTTTAACATTGCTGGTTGAATTTTGATTATAGCCCAAACATACGGCTCAATCAGACCATATTAAAAAGCGATCAATGAATCGGACTTTCGAGTCTATAAACAGTGTTTTTTTATCAATAGAGTTTTTTTTATGAGAAACGACATTATTAGCAGAGCAAGAAGCTTTCATTAAGCTCATGGGTGCAACAAAAAAAGAAGAGTTCCCTTAACAGAAACTCTTCTACCCACTATTAATCTCCCGTCTCCACTACCAATGTGGAGCCTACCATTAATTCTATTTACTCTACAATAAACCTGCTTGTATGCTTATCAGAAGTACCTAGTACCTGAATGAAATACATGCCTTTTGGTAAAGCTTCAACATGCAAGGCATATATATTTGAATTCTCTATAGATACTGCAATTAGCTGCTGACCGCATAAGTTGTAAACCTTTATGCTCTGTGCACCATTTATCATTCCCAAATCGATGTTTAATACATTCTTCGCAGGATTTGGATATAGCTTCATTTTTGAATCATTGAATTGCTCTATTGCATTAGATGTTTCGGCATCACGCACTAATCTTACGTGATTAAATATTCGTACCACATCACCTTGCGGACCATTACCGTTGGGATAATTTGCAGGGTCGCCAAACTTGGGATCGCTGCGCTGCGCTCCGGCGCCATGCACATCCATTAAGGTATAATTTCCCGACATTGGCGGACTTTCCATAAAGCCAAGTGCTTCGCCAAAACAAACATAACATGCCCATGCGCCACTATTATTGGTCGACATATTAGCGTGTGTTGTTCCGCTCCAGTAAAATGGATAGTTCGTATTTCCCCCTTCGTCTGTAATTTGAGAGCAATCGAATACTGGATCAATGGCAGCAGAATTTGTTGTTTGCGGTGAGCGCGTGTAATCAACAATACTCTGTAATTCTTTAACATTAGGTAAACGCCAATCGCTATACCCGGCAGTTGTTGAGGCTTCGGCATAGGCCAATGCATCTTCCCAGTTCATTCCGGCACCATCATCGTACTTTGTCCACATTAATCCCGATGCATTATCGGTAATGGTACTGTCGTTGTTATCATGAAAATCATTATCGCCATAAGCATTGCCTCGAACGTACATTACATAAAATTGCTTATCTACCGTTTGACCTGGCATTGCACCTGTTGGATATCCCTTAATTCGGCCATCGGCAAAATTTACTCCGAACATAGTTTCAGCGCCCATCATTGTTGTTCCCACATAAATATTTGACGACGCCAATTGTGCATCAATAATACGCTCGCCGGCATTTAAATCTCCATAGCCAAAATCGAAAAAACTGGTGTCGATAAAAGGAATTAAGGTCGCTGTTGAAGTTCCACTGTATCCACTAGGATCTTCACCATAAAACATTTTCAAGGAATACATTTCTTTAATAGTCGGTAATCTCCAATCAGTATAGCCTGCCAGATTAAAGGTGCTTGCAGCGGCCATTGCCTCGGCATACGACATTTTATCATCATAATCGATATCGCCGTCATTGTCCATGTCTGGTGTTTTAACCCACATGAGTCCTGTTACATTATCTGTTACAGTTCCATCGCCATTATCAGTATATGATGGTTGGTTTCCAGCGTAACTGGCATCCTGCCCAAAAAATGCTGTACCACTTACGGGAGTAATAATTTCAGTAATATTATCATAAGCCTGTTCCTGACCTGTATCAACTATTGGGAAGTTGGCCTGTGCCCTTGCATCTAATTGCGTAAAACAAAGCAGAAGCGCTGCTATGGCCAATGAGCCCAAACGAATGTATTTAAACTTTTTCATATCTCGTTTATTAAAATTCAATTACGAAGTAAGCCTAAATCCGCATGCTTTAAAAACGGTTTCAACGAACTGCTTGTTTTTATCTACGAACCGTTGAAAGAACTATACAATAAAAAAAGGCCGCTTTGGTATGTGGATACCAAAACGACCTTAATCCTAAACTAAACTTATATATGATTAACGTACTGTATGAATGTACTTCTTTTCTACTTTTCCACTCTTGTAAACATTAAAAATAACCTGATTACGTGTTCTGCTATCTATCTTTTTTCCGAGCATATCAACGGTATAAATAATATAGTCGTTGCTATTGCGATTAAGGTTTTCATCGATAGATGCTGGTCCCGGTAGCAATACTGCGTCAATTACATGCACCACGCCATTATCGGCCATAATATTAGCCATGGTCACCAATGCGTTATCAATCATTACATTTCCGTTTGCATCAATGGTTACTGTAAGATTATCACCGTTTAAAGTTGGAATGGTCATTCCGTCGAATAAAGCGCTTGAAAATACTTCACCAGCATGTACATGATGTGTTAACACATGATTTAATAAAACTGAATCAGCTAATACTGCTGCCAATGTTCCAGCCGGCAGATTATCAAAAGCCATATCGGTTGGTGCAAATACGGTAAATGGACCAGCTCCGGATAAAGCAACTTCTAAGCCTGCTGCTAATACTGCTGTCTCTAAGGTGTTGTGATCTGGTGAATTTACAATAATGTCAACAACTGTATTAGATGTTGGTGCAGGAATTAATACCGCATCAATTACGTGTACAACACCATTGTCAGCCATTACATCAGACATAATAACCATCGCATTATCGATCATCACATTACCTGACGCATCAATTGTCACCATTAAATCGTCGCCATTTAATGTTGGTATGCTCATACCATTT
>JBFHES010000089.1:0-15627 GCA_041584015.1 Bacteroidales bacterium | reverse complement strand
ATGCTTTGTGAATCCTGCGAGGCAGGAAAAACACAATTATCAGACTGTGTTACCAAAGGCACCCCTCTATTCTCGAACCATCTGATTGTATCGCTTGTATTGAAAAGATGTAAGGCTTTTTTTAGTTTTTTGCCGCCACGTGGGTATGCTTTGCAAAGTTCACTAACAATAGTACATCCATTGGTAACATTGCATCGACCTCCGCCAGATACCTTTACTTTTGCCAGTGGCGTTTTGGTCTTCTCAAAAATAACGACTTGTGCTGAAGGATAATTCTCCTTTACGGCTATTGCCGCGAAAAAACCTGCTGCACCTCCTCCAATTACTGCTACTCTCATTCAGAAACATATTAAAGCTCAAAGAAAGAGATTTAATTAATATGTATGCTAGTAGTTTTGGTTCGAGAGAATAAATGCGTAGAATTTGAAATTGATGAATATCTGTCAGATTCGTATTTTGGTAAGCGAAAATTAGTCTGCATCTCTTATGTAGTCAGCTTCTATTTTTACTCCGGATTTAAATAGTAACGAAATGCTAATTTTGTCTGGAGTAATAAACTTTAATTTTCCCGTGCTAGTCTCTTGTAAATTATTACTTAAAAGCTTAAAATTATTCTCAATATTCTCGTCTGTTGATAGCTCATATAAAAGCCTGGATGAATCATCAAATATTATTCGCTTGTTGGAGTTTATTATATAATAGTTTCCGTCAGCACTAAATTCTATGCCTGTATGCTCATCAGCAATATTCTTCCATATACCAACAATGTTATTGTCTTGCTTAGAACCCTCGATCGGGTTCGCTGTTTTGTCGGTTTGATTTGTGGTACAAGCATAGAATAGCATTGAAAATAAAATAGAAACCAGTATTGCACGGTTTTTCATGTTTGCCAGTTTTAATAGTTCCTTAGGTTTAACGATTGTTGATTATTAATATTTTATAATTCTCAACGGTGATACTAATTTAACATTTGAATAAAATATTAATCAGAATTGGATGGTCATTCAAAGCGCTGTATTCAAATCTTCTACTTTCATTTGCAATCTTCTACTTTAATTATTTATCTTGCTCTAACATTGTGCATGATCAATTATTTGCTGCATGTAAAACTTACTGTTATTTGCTTAAAGTAAATTGCAACCAAATGCTTCAGTGTTCGTACATTTCAGAGTTTAGTAACAAGAATATTTATAAAATTATCATGAGTAATCAGAATACACTTCCTTTGATTTCAATCATTACGGTTAACTATAATCAATCAAGGGTAACGTGTGATTTGCTGGCTTCTTTACGTGATGTTACCTATTCTAATATCGAAATTCTTGTGGTGGATAACGGGTCTCCTGATGATGATCCTGAATCTATGAAGAAACAATTTCCTGAAATCAAATTAATAATAAGTAAAGATAATCTGGGTTTTGCTGGCGGAAATAATCTAGCTGTGCTAGAATCGCAAGGTGATTATTTGCTGTTTATTAATAATGATACTGAAGTACAGCCTGATTTTCTGGAACCTATGGTTGAGCTTTTTCAAACTAATGAACATATTGGAATGGTTAGTCCGAAGATAAGGTTTCATCATACTCCTGATACTATTCAGTATGCTGGTTATACGCCAATGCATCCAATTACATTCAGACAATATTTAGTTGGTTACCGTCAAGTCGATAAAGGACAATTTGAACAAACCATGGAGACCTATTCTGTGCATGGTGCTGCGATGATGATTCCGCGAAAAGTTATTCAAGAGGTTGGTATGATGGCTGATTTGTTTTTTCTCTATTATGAGGAGCACGATTGGGTTGGTCGCATTAAACGAGCCGGATACAAAGCATTTTATCAACCCAAGTCATTGGTGTATCACAAGGAATCTATTTCCACGGGAAAGGAGAGTCCTTTGAAAACCTACTACCTTACCAGAAATCGAATATTGTTTGCCAGAAGAAACTCCAAACCCTCAGTATTGTGGCTTAATTATCTGTATTTTGCATTTATAATGATTCCTAAGAATAGTCTGCAATATTTAGTAAAAGGTAAATTCAAGCTATTAAGTTCTTTTTGGCGAGGTGTCCTTTGGAACTTAAGCCATTTTCGTGGACTGAAAAAAAATGCTACACTAGAATTATAATAGAATACAGGTTCTTCTACTGAAAAAATATAAAACATGGACATACTCATTCAGCTTTTAAATATTCTCGAAATCATCCTGTTTGTTGCGATGGCACTGGCTGCCATATATGTATTTGTGTATGCGTTTGCATCCATATTTGGCTATCGGGTTAAGTATCCGAAGGTTGAGCAGTATCGCAAAGTAGCTGTTTTAATACCTGGTTACAAAGAGGATGCGGTAATTGTTGAAGTGGCAAAGGATGCGCTTAAGCAGGATTATCCGGGCGATAGGTACGATGTGGTAATTATAGCCGACAGCTTTAAAGCAGAAACACTCGCCAGACTTAATGAGCTTCCAATCAAATTGGTGGAGGTGTCGTTTGATGTTAGCACCAAATCGAAAGCATTAAATACAGCCATGCAAACTATTGGCGATGAATATGACATTGCGCTTGTGTTGGATGCTGATAATATGATGAAGGCTGATTTTGTTACAAAGATCAATGGCGCATTTGAAAGTGGTTATACGGTTGTTCAGGGACATCGTGTTGCAAAGAATATGAATACATCATTTGCCATACTCGATGCAATTTCGGAGGAAGTAAATAATGCTATTTTTAGAAAAGGGCATCGTGTGCTGGGGTTTTCATCGGCGCTTATAGGCTCAGGTATGGCCTTCGATTATCAATTTTTTAAGGAGACCATGGCCAATGTTAAGGCTGTTGGTGGTTTCGACAAAGAGTTGGAGCTAAAACTGCTTAGAGACAAAGTGAAAATTGAATACCTGGATGATGCAATTGTACTTGATGAGAAAGTGCAGAAAGCAGAGGTGTTTGCCAATCAGCGTCGTCGTTGGTTATCCGCACAGCTGGTGTACTTTCAGCGTTTCTTTTTTTCCGGATTGTTTCACCTTATTTTCAAAGGGAATTTCGATTTCTTTGATAAAGTGCTACAGATGATTCAGCCACCTCGTGTTATCCTTTTAGGATTAACAACTTTGCTTGCGGCAGGATCGGTGCTAATTCATTTTTTTGGATTTTCATTTGCCTACTTTGCATATAGCTATTGGTTACTGGTTTTAGGTATTACCTATTTAGCCTTTATTTTTGCCATACCTCGTAGCTTCTATAATGGAACAACATTAAAGGCCATTCTTACTCTGCCAAAGGCATTCTTCATTATGGTATTGTCGTTTTTAAAATTGCGAGGAGCCAACAAGAAATTTATTCATACAACGCATGGAACTGATGATTCGAAATAGAACATTAATTATATAAAATACAAAAGAGGACTTATCTGCTACTGATAAGTCCTCTTTTGCGTTATAGTTCTTTTATTACAGCTCTCCGGCCTCAATGCGCTGTACAATATCTTCAATCATTTGATCCATTTCTTCAGGATCGTATTCTGCTTTTAGGTCGTTTCCAAAAAAGCGAGCAATACCTTGCCAAAAGAAGGCCGTTATTGATCCGCGTAATTCTTTAATTAATTCATAGGATGTATCGCCTGTTTGTCTGTCAATCAGCTTAACGAGAACCAAACCTTCCGAGACGGTTAATTTCATTATCTCCTTTTCAAATTGCTTGAACAGTGCTTTTTCTTGTGTTTTTACAAATTCTTTTCGTTTGCGTTCAGATGCTAGCTTATCCATGCGAAAATTCATACTATCGAGTTTCTCTTCAAGCATCAGCGCATATGGATAAACCTTTTTTACTTTACGCACCAGCTTGTTGTACTTTCGCATCCGCTTACGATATTCATAAGTGTATCGGGCCCGAATATTAACAGCTTGCAATTCATATAATATAATGGTGTCGCCTTCAATAACAAGGCCGTCGTATATTTTAAGATCTTCTGAATTGTCCTGAGCGTTTGTATTAAAACTAAATAGGAATATGAATGATAATATGATGAATGTTCTTAACATGGCTTTTAATTTCTCTTCAATTTTCAATAACTATGCCAAGTCGATTTTTATTATAGGATTTGAAATTACAATAAAAAAAAGAGGGTATCAAATAATTGATACCCTCAGAATATTTTAAGTAGCGTTCTGCTTACTCAGGGTGAATTGCTTCAACCGGACAAACATCAGCACATGCACCACAGTCAGTACAAGCTTCAGCATCGATTGTATAGATATCACCTTCAGCGATAGCTTCAACCGGACATTCATCGATACAAGTACCGCAAGCAGTACAATCATCATTAATTACGTATGCCATTTTTTTCTTTTTTAAGGTTACTAATAAGTGGCAAAGGTATTGTCATTTTTGAAAAACCAAAGCGAATAATTGTAAAAATAGGAGTACTAAAAGCTGTTTTCAGACAGGTTTTTTATAATGAGTTGTAAAACAGTAAGATATTTGAATAATGCACCTTAACTAAGTAATTAACAGTTGTATGTTAATACTTATCTGTTTAACGCTCCTGAATATTGATTCGACTATTATAATTTATCAGCTTTACGCTCGTTCTAAATTTACTATTTTTGACAAATATGAAATTGATAAAAAGGATACCCTTGGTATTGTTAGTCGCACTGGTTTATTTCTCATCGTGCCGAAAAGAAAATATTGACATTGATTCTTCAGCTAGTCTTAGTTTCTCTGCTGATACTATAATGTTTGATACTGTTTTTACTGCAATTGGCTCAACCACTAAGTCTTTCACGGTAACTAATAAGAGTAGCAAAGGAACGATTAAACTTGACAGGATTCGGCTCGCTGGTGGTAGCGATTCCAATTTTAGATTAAACATAAATGGTGTTCAATCATCTATGGTGGAAGATGTTGAGATTTTTCCGGGAGATAGCTTGTATGTTTTTGTGGAGGTAACAGTTGATCCTAATGGTGCTAATTCTCCCATGGTTATTGAAGACTCGATTGAATTTCATCACAATAATAAAATACAGGATATTAATTTAGTTGCTTTTGGACAAGATTACCATTTGATAAACGGCGAATTTATTAGTTCGGCCACCTGGTATAACGATAAGCCCTATTTGATTTATAACTCAATGGCCGTTGATTCTGCCGAAACTCTGGTAATCGAAAAAGGCTGTCAGCTTCATTTTCATCATCAATCTAGTATGTACGTATTAGGTAGTTTGCAAGTTAAGGGTACGGTAGATGAACCTGTTGTTTTTCAGAGTGACCGACTGGAAATGGGTTTTGATAATGTTCCGGGTCAATGGGGGCACATTCGTTTGCTGGTAGGAAGTTTTGATAATAGCATTGATTATGCAATTATTAAGAATGCAATAATTGGAATTCAAGTGGATTCTTTTCCTGTGATTGGCCCTTCATTGAAGCTAAGTAATAGCAGAATAGAAAACATGACAGCCGTTGGTTTGTACGGACTAGGAGCAAAGGTGCAGGCCAATAACTGTAGCTTTAACAATTGCGGACAATCGGCCTTGGAGTTAATCATTGGTGGCGATTATCAATTTTATCATTGTACGATAGGTAACTACTATGCATACGGAAATCGTGTGGCTCCTTCAGTTTTAATTAACAATTACTACGAAGATGTTAATGGTAACTACAATGTACGTGCAATTGAGAATGCTTATTTCGCGAATTGTATTGTGTATGGAGATAAGGAGGCTGAAATAGGTTTGGATATGTTTCCGGGCACAGAAGGGGCTTTTAATTATAGGTTCGAGAAGTGCCTGTTAAAGGTGGATCCAGACATGGAGATAAACGAGTCGCGCATTGTTGATTGTTTGTTAAACCAAGATCCATACTTTGTTGATCCCGGATTAAACAACTTCGAGCTGGACACATTGTCGGTTGCCAAAGATGTTGCAGATATTACTACTGCACAATTCTTTCCTGTTGATTTAAATGGCATTAGTCGTTTATCTGACGAAGGGCCTGATTTAGGTGCCTTTGAAAGAGTGGAGTAATCAATAAAACTTTCTACTTGCTAGCTCTGTATTAGAATTCTTGCTGAATTAATTTAGCTCTGAGTTCTTTGGTATATGATAGAACTATATGCTATTCTATTGACCTATTGCTGCTGATTTATGCTTTCTGAATATCAATTATTAACTCAATAATTCTTCAGTTCAGTTTATCAATCTTCGCTAAAGTGTTTCAATAGGCGGCGATATTTGGAGAATACGTTTGCTCTCGATACAAAACCAACATACTTTTCATTTTCCAAGACGGGAAGCACATACTTTCCGCTTTCCTGGAATTTTTGAGCTACACTTTCCATGGTATCTGTTCTGCTAACCGAATATATTGGAGTAAACATCAGGTTCGCAACCCAAGTCTTGTCGTACTCTTCTGGTTGGAACATAATGTTACGAACATCATCTAGTGCAATAATTCCATGAAAAAAGTTCTCGTCATCAATAACCGGAATAACATTTCTGGAAGTGTTGGCTATTACAGCTACTAAATCTCTCAGATTACCATCTACATGCACGGTCTTAAAATTTGTTTCAACCATTTTGTCGATGGTCATCATAGATAGGATTGCTTTGTCTTTATCATGGGTCATTAGCTCGCCGCGCTTGGCTAGCTGTATGGTGTAAACGGAGTTGGTTATGAATATTTTCATGGTTGCATACGAAATAGTAGAAACAATCATGAGCGGCAGGAATAGCGCATATCCATTGGTTATTTCAGCAATAAGGAAGATAGCTGTAAGCGGTGCGTGTATAACACCTGCAATAAGCCCAGCCATTCCTACCAAGGCGAAATTACTTTCAACCAGTGAGAACTTAAACCAATTGGCAATTTTAGCAAACAACAAACCCGTGCTTGCACCAAGGAATAGCGATGGTGCAAAAATACCGCCAATACCGCCAGCTCCAAAGGTAGCGGAGGTTGCAATTACCTTAAAGAATATTACAAGGATAAAAATTCCTACCATAGCCCAAAAGCTATCTTTAAAATCGTAGAAGATGGTTTGGTCGAAAAGAAAATTGGCATCACCACTTAAGGCTGCATTTATCTCGGCATAACCTTCACCGTAAAGAGAAGGAAAGAAGAATATTAATATACCCAGTATACCTCCACCAATGATTAATTTGGTCCATTTGCTTTCAAATCGATCGAAGAATTTGCCAATGAACATATATCCTTTGGTAAAGTAAACAGAAACTAATCCTGCTAGAATTCCTAGTCCAATATAAAAAGGTAAATCGCTTAGTTTAAATTTGCCTACAACCTCAAAGGAGTATAAGACATCCTGACCTAAAAATAAGTAGGAGGTTAATGCTGCTGATAGTGAAGCAAACAGTAATGGCAGCAATGAGGCCATTGTAAGATCGAGCATGATTACTTCGAGGGCAAAAATAATGGCTGCAATTGGCGCTTTAAAGATAGATGCCATGGCGCCTGCGCAGGCACATCCCAATAATAATATAATCTGTTTGTAATTCAGATGAAATAAGCGGCCGATATTTGAGCCGATTGCTGCACCTGTAGCAACGGTCGGTCCCTCCAACCCAACAGATCCACCAAACCCAACAGTTAAGGCACTACTAACTACTGAGGAGAACATGTTGTGCCGTTTAATCTGACCATTATTTTTTGATATGGCATAAAGAACACTTGGAATACCATGACCTACCCGTTGTTTTACTACATAGTTGGTAAAGAGCACAACGATTAATATACCAACAGCTGGATAGAGAAAATATAGATAATTGTGGTAATCTTTTGAAAATCCACTGGTAAGTAAATGCTGAATTAAATGAACACTGTTTTTAATGATAACCGCGGCAAGCCCTACAGATAGTCCGATAAGTATGCTAACAATATGAATGAATTGTTTATTACTAATGTGACGGATTCTCCAGATTAGAAATTTGCGTAGTATGCCTGTGGCTTTCATTTATTAGTTCCTGTATTTTAAATTATAGCTTTGTTACAAAAACGCTAGCTACAAGGTATTTAATGCTGTGTTTGCAGAATAAAGCAAGCTTTTGTTCCGTGGCGCAAAAGTAGCGAACCCTGCATCAAAATTACGGCGATTATGAAATATTTTAAATGTTCTTTAGCCTGTTTTTAGACATACGGAATAATAACTAAATCGGGTACTTTAGAGCAATGAACAACTGCAGCTATCCAATATAACAAGCTGTCGCAATAGTATAGATGCCCAAATACATAGAAAACATGAAGAAAATACTTTACATTGATATGGATAATGTTCTTGTTGATTTTAAATCAGGAATAGAGCAGCTCTCACTTGCAAAGCAGCAAGCGTTTGAAGGAAGACTTGATGAGGTGCCGGGTATCTTCTCCTTAATGGATCCAATGCCAGGAGCTATTGATGCCTTCGAGAAACTTGCGAACTACTATGATACTTATATCTTGTCTACATCGCCTTGGGAAAATCCAACAGCTGCATCGGAGAAAGTTTTATGGGTTAAAAAGTATTTGAATAAATCGGCCTATAAGCGAGTGATTTTATCGCATCATAAAAATCTTAATAAGGGAGATTTCCTTATTGATGATCGACTAAAAAATGGGGTAGAGGAATTTGAAGGAAAACATATCCATTTTGGTCAGGAGGAATTCCCTAATTGGCAAGCCGTCTTAGCTTATCTTATTAAAGAATAGGATTCAGTTCACACAAGCACAATCTTCTCTTCAAATATTAGCTTTACTTGCAAAAACTAAAATGTCAATTGCTTATCTTACAGGCTCGTTATCTTAAAAAATTAAAACAATTGTGAATAGGTGTATAAATTATTTTATGCTGATTTTCTTTCTGTTGCTGGCGACATCATGCGATAGTAAATGGAAAGGTCAAGCTCCATTGCAAAAGGTAGACACACAACCGCAACCAATCCAGCAAGAATTTAAGCAAGAATTCGACCTCGGTAGTGGAATAAAAGCCACGAATAATTTTGCAGGAGCAAGAGTGAGTGGTATGATACGTACCAATGATACGCTTATAACAGCATTGATTAACCCGGAAAATACACCAATAAACTCAAGTCCCTGGTATGCGTTAAAAATATGGTCGTCAGACACACAGGAGATTCACCTTAAAATTAAGTTGCTGCAGGGAGTAAGAAATAGATATTATCCTAAAATCAGTCAAGATGGCAAAGAGTGGATTAAGCTTGATTCAATACAATATTTTGAAGGTCCGGTTGCAAAACGTAAAAACAAACGAAAGCTACCAGACTACTTTTCGATGAGGTTGAAGCTCTCGCCCGATACACTTTGGATTGCCGCGCAAGAATTAATTACGTCAAAGGATAATTCAATTTGGACAGATTCCGTTGCCCAATTCTCATTTACCCAAAAAGTGAGTATAGGTGAGAGCCTGGAGGGTAGGCCAATTGAATTGTTAAATATTGGCAATGGAAACGATAAAGAAATGCTCATGGTGTTATCAAGGCAGCATCCGCCCGAATTAAGCGGTTATATGGCAATGCAAACATTTATTGAAAGCATTTGTGCTGATACTGAATTGGCCAAAAAGTTTAGAGCAAGATTTAATACTTATGTGATACCTATGCTTAATCCGGATGGTGTTGATAGAGGACATTGGCGCCATAGCGCTGGTGGTGTTGACTTAAATCGCGATTGGGAAGATTTCGAACAGAAAGAAACAGTATTGGTTAAGGAATTCATGGAACAGAAGGTGGTGGCTAGTGGCGGCACGTTTTTAGTCGGATTGGATTTTCACTCAACTTATGAAGACATATTTTATACGATAGATCCTAGTTTAAAGGGAAATATGCCTGGTGTTATTCCTGCCTGGATAGATTCTATTGGTGCCAGAATAGCGGACTATGAGCCTAATGTTGAACCCAAAACCGAGCATGATGTGCGCATAAGTTCTGTTTCGTATTTCTTTTATGCACATGGAGCAGAGTCGGTGGTGTATGAGGTGGGAGATGCCACAGATCGTGAGTTTGTTAAACAAAAAGCAAAAGTAGCTGCAATTGAGCTAATGCGAATTATGCTTGAATGAAACTAAATTATAAATGGATGGAGATTCCGTTAGAGTATAAAAAATCCGCTATATTATGGATAAGCTAAACTTCAAGAGTATATTGGCCATCATTCTCATAGGCGGCTTATTTAGTGGATACATTTCAACAGTTGGTGCCGAGTTTCTTATTAATAGCTCAATTTCGAATGGCTATTCGGATATTGGAGTTCCGGCAATTGGGTTCAATCCTTTAACAATCCTTTTAGGAGTTTTCTTACCAGGTTTCATCTTTCTATTAATAAATACAGTTCTTCTCGATACCTTGGTGTTTAAGAATAAACAGGAACTTAAAATAAGTCCGCTACTGGTAACTTCCATCTATGGTGGCTTTGCAGGACTTGGAGCTCTACTAATAGCTTATATTATTGGTACTTTGTTTAATCATACTAATGCCGGGTTTGAGTATTTTAAAACTTGGACAACAGGTTTCATGGGTATGACCTATGCCATTGGATGTTATTGGCTTTTATGTAGACACTTTAAACTGGCATATTCTAGAATCAGCTTCACTACCTTTGCCGTAATCGGGTTTTTATCAATTGTAATAATTATTACACCTGATTTTTCTCCTAAACATACCTTCTCACTTAAACATGGTCCTTTATTAAAACTAGGTCTAATTAATCTTAACCTGTTTATAGCCATTTCTATTTTGCTAATGTTTGTGAAAAAACAAAAGCTGCTATTCTCATTCATCTATATGCTTGTAATGTTGATAATTGCCATTTCAATAAACTGGAAACCGGTTAGTGAGCAAAATAACCGGATGAATTGGTGGGATCTGGTAGAAACGAATGATACTTCATCAATTTGTCAGATATCAAACTTGAAAGCAAAGAGCGTTTTAGTAGATAATGACAAACAAACTGGTTTGCACATTGCATGCAAGAATGGAAATACAGCTATGGTTAAAAAGTTAGTCGAATTTTATGAGGATTTGAATATTGCTGGTCAGTATGGTTATCCACCGTTATTCATAGCACCAAATGCTGAAATTGTTAAATTGCTACTCGATGCTGGAGCTGATCCTAACTTTGTTCATCGGAATAAGTTAACACCTTTAATGTATCATTTAGTATATAAGTCCGATATGGAGATTCTTAAAAGGCTTGTAGAAGGCGGTGCCGATATTAATTATATTCGTTATGGCTCAACCTACACAGGATTTGGTACTCCATTATTGATGGCAATAGGTGGTGAAAATTATGATATGATTGATTATTTAATCTCTAAAGGGGTTGATATTAATACAGCTGAGCGGAATCAGCTTCCGATATTCCGGGCAACAAGTTTGGAGATGCTAAAATATCTAGTCAGTAAAGGAGCTGTTCTTCCGGAGAAAATGCCTCTGGAACAGTTGATTAGAAAAAATGATATTGAGTCATTGGAATATCTGCAAAGTAAAGGAGTTGATGTAGGTGTATTCTCAATTGCCAGCATGTCTTTGCAAGAACCCATGCTCAGGTATTTGCTTGATCATGGAGCAAATATTAATGTTACAGGCAGACAAGGCAGTGCGTTTATTTTACATTCAAAAATAGGGAATGTAAAAAACGTTGAACTCCTTATAGCGCGAAGATGCAATCCACGAATTAGAGATAATCAAGGTAAAACCGCATTAGATTGGGCAAAGAATGATATCATTAAGCTAATGATAAGCAATTATATTGCTGAGCTTGATAGCCTGCATATGGCTAAGCATGGTGGCTAATCTACAGAAATCAGCAGCGAATGATGAACTGTAGCTAATTTTTAAGTTATCAAGAAATAAAAATCAGTTAGGTATTAAAGAATTCTTTAACTTTGAAATAAGTCAAACAAATAAAAAGACTTCAATTTTCATATTCCCAATTAATGAGCTTGGTTGCAAGTTCAATTTGGAAAAGTACAGAGGTGTTTCAGTTATTATTCATTTTAAACTCATGTTATGAATGTTTCCCTAATTGCTCAACATGAGCAGTCTTTTAACTTAAATGGTGTCGACGCTCAAGGTCAAAAGCATGTTTTTCGAAAATTAAGTATTCCGATTAGCGGAGAAGCTACAATGTTGGATTATACAGAATGCAGGAGAGATAATGATGATGAATCCTTTTTCTATAAGGAGGCCGTTGCCAAGGAGAGAATTGTCTTGCATTTTACCGCGGGGTATTTAAAAAACGATATTGCAGCACTTACCAGGAATAGCAATCATGTGTCGGTTCCATTTGTAATTGCCAGAAGTGGTGAGATCTTTAGTTTGTGGTCTTCCAAGTATTGGTCGTATCATTTAGGTTCCGGAACCATTGGTGGCAACACTACAATGAGCAAGAGCTCCATAGGAATAGAATTGTCAAATATTGGATATTTACGGAAGAAGGGAGAAGATTTGGTAACTCCATATAGTGATACCGATGTTTACTGTAAGCTTTCTGAAACTGAATATTATGGACATGTAGAGGCCGGATTTAGGGATTACCAATATTATGCTTCATTTACCGATGCACAATATAAAAGCTTAATCTCCTTATTAAGATACTTAACTGCGAAGTATGATATTCCAAGAGAATTACTACCTGAAAGCAAGAGATTTGAATTATTCCCTGATGCTGCAGCGGCCTCTTTTAAAGGAATAGTAAGCCATATTAATTATCGTTCTTCAAAAAAATGGGATATCGGTCCTGCTTTTGATTGGAGTCGCATAACTAGCGGTATCAAATAAATTTTAGGATTTTTCTTCTAATTATATGCAAAAGATAGCTAACACTCAACGTTAGCTATCTTTTGTGGTTTAAGGATGTTTGATTTTTTTTGCAAATAATCCTAACGATTGTGTGTTCGATTTTCAGATGAGTAAATGATTTTATATGGGCGCGTTTGTAAGTGTCAGTTGGGCTGGTTCTTAGGAATAAGGAGCGATGATAGGGGAAGTGTTTATTTTAGTTTGTATCATTATCTATAACTATTGGGCGTTATTTATATTAATTAAAGATAACGGCCGCGTGTCTATCTAGAATAAGCGCTAAACAAGCCATAGCTAGGCACTATAAGTTTTCTCTTTTCTTGTAAATCTATTTTGTATTAGTCTTAATATTAGAGCGATTAAGATGGTTTTTGGCGAAAATTATTTGACAAGCCAAGGAATGTTTCATAAATTTAACCTATCAAAAAAGCATAACAAGAGGAAATACAATCCAAAATCGTTCTCCAATTTTTTTAACGATTGATACTTGCAGGTTTGAGGTAAGTAGTTGCTGTTAGTAGAATTATATTTTTCATTAATATAAATTAAAATTTTAAAACTATGGAATCTAAATTATTATCGATGGCTCAACAATTTAAAGGGCTACCAATGGAAGCCTTAATTGGTGGGCCGTTAAATGCCGCTGCAACGGCTAACCAGCAAATGGCATTGACGCAGACCAAGTTTATGTTAGACACCTGTTTTAATAAGGTGGTGGTAGAGGCTTCTGAAAAAATTGAAGGTAAATCAGAGGAAAGAGATGAGACTGGTGTAATTACGCAACACGAAATAATAGGAACACCCGCAATTGATAAACATAATGAGTATAGACCAATAATGATTGTTATGTCGCTTACTCGAGCTGTCATTACACCTGGTACACCTGGAAGAGCAGAAGTGCCAGCATCGCCAGCCGGTGTGGAACCTCCAACTGCTTTAATCCCGGCTGCACCGCCAACACCTCCAATAATTACCAATATGACTACTGCATTTAATTTACCAATGTTAACGGTTGTTCCGCTTAACTCACTTGCAGTTGAAACTGTAGATATTGGATTCGAAATGGAAGTGAAATCAAGTTTCGCTGAAGACCAAGAGGATACAAAGGAAAAAAAGGTACATACTGAAGCAAGTTTTGATGCTTCTATTGATGCCGGAATGTTCTCAGTTAAAGTGCATGGAGCCGCGAGTTATGATAGTACAGATAAATCTACTCATGCTACTCACTATAAGAAAGAGAATTCTGCAAAATATACAGTCAATGTTCATGCAGGCCAGTTGCCATTGCCTCAGGGAGTCACAACTATTATCGAGGCATTTACGAAGTCTATTGATCCAATTACCATTAAGGGTCCAACAAGCTAGGAGCGATATAATTTATTGGTATAAATGTAAAAAGTTAGCATCTTTAAATGCTAGCTTTTTACCATGATTAAAAAAGGAATAATGGCAGAATCAGATCAGAATAAGAAAAGGAGAAGTTTAAGCAAAGAACTGAATATTGAATCAATTATTAGTGCTCCGCTGGTGGCTGCTTCCAAAGCAAATATTGTTATGGTTACGGGGCAAACTCGGTTTCTGTTGGAGTACTGCTTTGATAAAAAAGAAGGAGCTAAGACATACGAACCTGTAATGATTCAAATGTCCATGTCAAGGTCTGAGATTGATCATAATAAAAAGCCAGATGAGGCAGGATATGTTAAACAGATTACTATGACATTTAGCTTGCCGTTGTTAACATTAATTCCAATTAACTCCTTGGTTATTGATAAGGTAACAGTCGATTTTGATATGGAAATCACCTCAGTTACATCTTACAAGCCAATAGGCCAAATAGGGGTTAAGAGTAGCCCATTAGATAGACAGGCACAATTGAATGGAAGAATAAGTCATGATCCAGGACAGTCTAAGGATGGTCAAAACAAAAGCCAGATGCGCAGTAGGTTGAAGGTGAATATTAATGCTAGCCCACTGCCTCTTCCGGTAGGTGTTCTCACAATTATTGATCTATATACAAAAGCAATTAACCCTGTGCCTTCAAATGAAAAGGATGAAAAGAACGAAGAAGAAAAACAATAAAATATTAATAAGATGATGAATAAAGAACAAACTATACCTTGTCCGGTGTGTCAAACAAAAATTCCATTTGATACGAAACAATTGTTACTCGGTGTACAATTTGTTTGTAGTAATTGTCAGGCCTCTATAGGATTGGCGGATGAAAGCAAGCCCATCGTTAAGGAAACGATGGAGAAATTTGAAGCTGTGAAAGGTAAGTTTTCCAAAGAATAAACGAACTGATTGAACTATGTTTAGAATAAAAAATATTCTCGAAAAAATACAATTGAGACTTCGAAGTATTGGAGCTGATTCTATTCTTAAAAAGCCCAAGTCATTAAGTAGAATGCGATCTGAGAAAGTGCTTTCAAAAAAAGAACATCAAGTATTGGATGCCACAAGGATTCAGCTGTTAGATCCAAGACCATTGTTTAAATCGCAGTTAGATATGGCCATTGAAGCCGCTAGTATAATTCGATTCAATCAAAAAGAAGATTCTAATAAGTTAATTAAATCAGGATCAACCGTCACTAGAAATATGCTAGTGAAAGTAAATGCCGGAATGGTGCCTCTTTCTCTGGGGATAATTGTCATGCGCGAAATATGTAATAGTTCAGTTGTTACTTTACCTAAAGAATAAATATTATGATTAGTTTTAAGTTGTTCATCAATGCGATACATGATGCTATAATGAATGCAAGCGATTCACTTATGGCAAAGAATGAAGGCTTATTAGATAAATACTTTGAACCGGCTACAAAGGAGGT
>JBFHES010000088.1:0-15708 GCA_041584015.1 Bacteroidales bacterium | reverse complement strand
GATTCCTTCCAGGTCTGCTCCGGTAAATTCCTCTACTACCTCAAACGGAATATGCTTGTCGCCTTCCTTATAATCTTCGAGTTGCAGTTCAGCATTTTTAGCTGTAAAATATTTCGCATATAAATCTTTAGCCAACACAACGGTAATAGGCTTTCCCGTGTACTGATTAAAGGATTTAACTTTAACATACTTAATTTTACCACCAACAGCCAAAGCTGTATTCGAAGGCAGTGTCCATGGAGTTGTGGTCCATGCTAAAAAGAAAACATCGCCATGTGCATTGGCAAATAATGATTCAGATTTATCATCGCGCACCACCTTAAACTGGCCAATGCAAGTAGTATCCTTTACATCGCGGTAGCAACCCGGCTGATTTAATTCGTGTGAAGAGAGTCCGGTTCCGGCCGCAGGTGAAAATGGCTGAATGGTATACCCCTTGTAAATCATGTCCTTTTTATAAAGCTGACTTAAGAGATTCCACAGTGTTTCTATATAGCGATTATCGAAGGTAATGTATGGATGTTCCATATCAACCCAATAACCCATTTGGTGAGTAAGATCTTCCCACTGATCGGTGTATTTCATCACATCTTTACGACATGCAGCATTGTACTCAGCAATTGAAATTTTCTTACCAATATCTTCTTTTGTGATGTTTAAAGCTTTTTCAACACCCAGCTCAACTGGTAATCCATGCGTATCCCAACCAGCTTTACGCTCAACTTTAAACCCTTTTAATGTTTTGTATCTGCAAAAAATATCTTTAATACTTCTTGCCATAACATGGTGAATTCCAGGCTTGCCGTTTGCTGAAGGTGGCCCTTCGTAAAACACAAATGTTGGCTTGTCTGCTCTGGTAGATATACTCTTATCGAATGTATTATCTTCTTCCCAATATTTTAAAATCTCTTTGTTGATTTGAGATAAGTTCAACCCTTGATATTCGGGAAATTTTCTGCTCATAATATCCTCATTTTCAGTATTTCGAAAAAACCCACAAATATAGAAACCTGCGCATAAAAAACCAATCAAAAAAAATTAAATAGGCATTTTGTTTTCTGTGCAATAGTTAAGTTCAAATTAATTCATAAACACAAACACGAAATAAGCTGTAAGTTATACGCAAATGCTTACCCAATGGGGGTTTCGAAAACACTTCACCCAAAAGAGACATGGTCGTCATCGATAAATTTACTAACAATGTAAGCTGATGAAAAAATGGATTGGAAACTTTAAGGCAATGATCCCATTCTGAATATGTTTTAAAATAGCTGAAACTAAAAAGGTGTGACACAGAATTAATTAATTTTGCTCACATAAACATTGATAGCATATACGCATGGAAAAAATTATGATCATAGGTTGTTCCGGTCAGATTGGTTCGGAATTAACATTGGAGTTAAGGAAATTGCATGGCAACGAGAATGTATTTGCCACAGATATTAAGATGGCTCCGGACGACATCGTAAACAGTGGTCCTTTCCAGGTACTGGACGTGATGGACGATAAGCGATTGATCCATTTTATTATACGTAATAAAATTACACAGATCTATCATTTAGCTGCTGTACTGTCTGGTAACGCTGAGAAATTACCTCTTCAAGCATGGGACATTAACATGCGTAGTTTAATGAACATCCTTGAGATTGCTAAAGAAGTTGGTGTAAAGAAAGTTTTCTGGCCAAGTTCTATTGCTGTATTCGGACCAACCACTCCGCGTTTCGACACTCCTCAGTTAACTGTTATGGAGCCAAATACCGTTTATGGTATTAGCAAACAAGCTGGCGAACGTTGGTGTGAATATTATTTCAATCGCTACGGTGTTGATGTAAGAAGTATTCGTTACCCTGGTTTGATCAGTCATAAAACTGAAGCTGGCGGTGGTACAACCGATTATGCTGTTGAGATTTTTTACGAAGCTGTTAGAAAAGGCAAGTACGAATGTTTCCTTAAAGCAGATACGGCCTTACCAATGATGTACATGGAAGATGCGGTAAAAGCGACAATTGACTTAATGGAAGCTGATGCTTCGAAAATCAATATCCGCTCAAGCTACAACGTGGCCGGAATTAGTTTCGATCCACAAGGTTTAGCCAAAGAAATTCAGAAAATTATGCCGGAGTTTGAGATTAGCTACAAGCCGGATTTCCGTCAGGCAATTGCCGACTCATGGCCTGCAAGCATCGACGACAGTGTTGCTATGAAAGATTGGGGATTAAGCTACAAATACGATCTTGAGTGCATGACAGCATTAATGCTAAGAGAGATTGGTAAGAAATTATCATAAGAGATTTCAAAATATATTATAGTACAAAACCCGGTTAATGCCGGGTTTTTTTTATGCTTAAAAAGTAATTTGGATATGGTTTATTAATATCGGTGCCACGGCTAATCAGTGTTACCAGCCCTTACTCACGAGGTGAATTTGAGTCATCCCGTGAGTGTTTATCACTGTAGACTTAAGCTTGTTTCTTCTTTATCTTAAAACTCTCACAGCGTTCGCCGGGTTTGTGATTCTTAAACAAAGTACATGTATGATCCATTTCGTTGGCCGTTGTTCCATTGAGTGAATGATAATAGGAACAACTCAAGCAGGAATCCTCACGTCGATATGCAATCTTCTGTACCGTAAGCAAGTGCTTAACAGTAATGTTATCGGTAAAAATGTTTTTGCCTCCTGCGCCGCATGCAAGCGTTAAGGATGGCGATAAGGTATTGTAAGTGCCACCAAGAGCACCTTGTGATGATGGCGTATTTACAACGATACGTCCGGCATTCATTACCGTAGCAAAATACCTGATCTTCTCTTCGTTTCGGGAGAATATGGAAACCGTATGTCCCATGCCACCATGACGATTAATCTCACGGCACATATGTATTCCGTGGGCAAAATTATCAACCGTATAAAATGCCAAGATCGGTGCTAGGATCTCAAAGCTTAATGGCGCATCCATTCCAACCGTTTCAAGAGGAGCAATCAAAATGCTGGTTTCTTCAGGCACTTCAATACCCGCCATTTTAGCAATGGCAAAAGCAGATTGTCCAATAACTCCAGCGTTCATAACTTTCTGTGCTTTATTGAAAGCAATTGGTTCCAGCTTTTTAATTTCCGCCTTACTCAGAAAATAAGCATTGCGCTTTTTAAACTCCTTGATTACTTTATCGACATGGATGAGCGGAACAATCACTGCCTGTTCGCTGGCGCAAACCGTTCCATTGTCGAAAGTTTTTGAGAGAACAATTTGCTCGACGGCAAAAACCACATCGGAACTTTTGCCAAGGTAAACAGGAACATTGCCTGGTCCGACTCCAATGGTTGGTGTACCAGATTTATGCGCGGCCTTAACCAAACCAACACTTCCTGTGGCTAAAATAAGCGCTATTTTCTTGTGTGCCATTATTTCCAGCACTTCATCCTTAGTCGCACGTTTTATCCACTGTATGCAATGTTCTGGCGCTCCTGCAGCTATTGCCGCCTCGTAGCAAATCCGAGCAGCCTCAATGGTCGATTTTTTGGCAGCACCATGTGGACTTATAATAATCGGATTGCGCGATTTGAGGGCAATTAATATTTTAAAAAGAACCGTTGATGTAGGATTCGTTATTGGAGTTGTTGCGAATATTGGTCCAACCGGCTGTGCAATTTCTGTGATGCCGCTTTCTTCGTTTTCAGAAATAACACCAACACTTACCTGATCTTTAATGTCGTTATACACAAAACGCGTAGCAATAATGTTTTTTACAACCTTATCTTCCCATTTGCCAACACCTGTTTCTTGCCAGGCCATTTTTGCCAATTGTATACGATTATCGAATCCAACTTCGTAAACAGCACGAACAATTTTATCAGTTTGTTTCTGTCCCAAGAGTCTGAATTCATCAGCTGCCTCCTTAGCATTATTAACCAATCCTTGAATATCCAGCGGTTTCATAGTTATATATTTAATAATCTATACATGTAAATACAGCCAATAAATATAGTAATTATTGTATTAAACACACGGGAGGATATGCATAGCAGCAAGAATTTAGGGTTAAAAGGACAGCTCGATAATGAGGAGATTCCTGCTTTCGCAGGAATGAAGTGTACATTGGGAATTGCCTAATCCATAAAACAAAAAAACGGGTTAGCAATGCTAACCCGTTTTTCAATATATTCAATTAAGATTTATTCTCTAATAAGGTGTACAAATCCTGTGTACTCTTTACCGCTAAAGTCTTTACCTTTTAGTCCGGTACCTTTAATTACATAGTAGTAAACACCTGCAGCAGCATCCTGTCCGTTGTCTAACTTACCATCCCACCATCCTGGGTTTGGTGTTTGATCATCTTCGTTCCACGTCCACTCGAATACTTTCTTACCCCAGCGATTGAAAATCTGACCTTCCATATATGAAAGACTGTGTGCTGTAAATTCGAAGTAGTCGTTTTGGTTGTCACCGTTCGGCGTAAATACATTCACACCCGGCTCTAATTCTTCTTTCTCTTCAATATAGAAGTATCCGAATACGGCCTCATCTCTACATCCATAACCACTAACCGCAGTTTGCTTAACCTTATAGTAACCACCTAATTCAAATGTTAGAATTGGATTGTCTTCTTCAATTACTGACTCGCCATCAAACTCTATTGGATTTTCGCTAGGTAAAATTGTAATTGGAGCACCTAAATCTGGAACTGAATCAACAGGTATTCTGTAGAATCTCCACTGATATTCAGCATCAGGAGCTTCTGCCGGTAATGGCTCATCATCCGTTGTTCTAAAGTGGTAGTATCCAGGATTGATATAATTACTATCGGTATTATAAGTAAGGTTTACAAATTCCATTTCCTGTGGAGCAACACCATCAACAGTATCAACCAATGTAGGTAATCTGAATAAAGCGGCAATGTAACCTGTATCTGGTACATGAAGTGCTAAAGTATCACTACAACGGACAGCATCCGGGTTGTAACCATTGTTATACTGGTTCCATGAAAGACCATGAACTCTGAAATTATAATCACCAGTCATTAAGCCTGTTTGAATAGCATTAACAGGATCGGCAAATGAATGAATTGAATCTATTAACCACTCATAACTTAATGGGTCAGTATATTCCTCGTCACCTAATTCAAGCTCAACTTCACCAGTAGGATCACCACAAGTGGCAGGACTAATACTAGCTTCAACCGGTAATGGCTCTGGCTCATAAACAATATCAACATCAGCAGGAGATGTACATTCCCATTTATTTGTTGTAATTAATCGGATGGTATGGGCATCACCATAATTAGCATCTTCCCATCGTACCCAAATTGGACCTGCTCCCGGATCAGCAAGTGTTCCTGGAGCGGTAACCTCGGTTACTTTTCCACCATCAAAATCGTTGTTCCAGTCGAACTTGGTAATTGCAAAATCATTATCGGCTTTAATCCTGGCCTTTGTTCCTAAACAGAATGGATGTTCAACAATTTTAGCACGACCAGTTGGTTTCGGTGCAAAAGTTATGGAAACCTCTTCAAAATCGAAACAAACATTAGCTATATCAACTCCGTAATTAGATTCTGTCCATCTAAACTCATAAATATCCGGTGTTAAGTCTGGTTCTGTTGATGCTCTTACCCAACCATCAGGAATTGAATCACCTTCGATTAATGTCGTATCACCAGCCAAGATAAATACCTCTGTAAAGAAATCAACATTTACAGGACCTGTCCAACGACCAGCTACATTTGAGGTAGGACCATCTACTGAGAACTCTGCATTGAAGTTATAGAACTGACCACAAGCCGTATCGGTAAGTTGACCAGGCATAGCAACAGGTTGCTGTATAAAGTCGATATAAATTGTATCTGAGTTAGCAGAACAAGTAGAATCACCAACAGAGTTTTCAATTCTCCAATAGAATTCCTGAATACCATAGAAATTAACAATTACACTATCTGGGTTTTTAGCCTTCGAATTTGGATAAAAAGTAGCATCATTATTTACCCAATAAGCCTGAACATCGCCATTGCCAATTGAAGGGCTGAATGCCACTAAAATATCTTCTTCTTTCTTACCACAAACATGATCGGTACTTGAACCTGCAATCCATGAATGTTCTGGTGTTGGAACTACCATGTATACAATGTAAACACTGTCTTTCTCTGCACATGAATTCATTCCCCAAGGGTCTTCGTTATATTCTTGCCATACATATAGGATAGAATCATTAGATCCTGTTGGGTTGTGAATAGCCTCAGTATTTGGCAAGGTAGCATCGGCAATATAGGTTCCGTGCTCTGACCATACACCGTTACCTGTACTTGGCACAGCTTCCAGATTAAAAGTATCACCACAAACAAAGCGGTCGTTACCTGCATCAATATCCGGAATCTCGATAAAGAAAACATCTACATCATCAGTGGTACTACACTGCTGGTTGTGAATATTATCTTCTTTCCAACGGAAAGTATATAGACCTTCATCCTGAACAGTTACAACTGAATGAGGATTTTCTCCATTATCTGAGAATGATGGAGGACTTCCACCCGGATTACTTACAACCGACCATTTTCCTTTTGGAGAACCAATACTGTATTGAGCATTCATAGTATATTGGAAACCACAAACAGAAGTATCAGGACCAGCGAATGCAACAGGTGTTTGATGGAAGGTAATTGTTACAATATCCTCATCAATACACTTGTTATTATCCATCACCCAAATCATATCAACCTCAACGTAAGAAGAGTCGCCAAAACTACCTGAGTTTGATCCGTTCATCGATCCGGTATTTGGAATGCTTACCTGAGACAATGGATCCGTTAAGTTACCAAACTGTACACCTACGAAATCGGATTTCCAGGTACCAAGAGCATATTCGAATCCAAGCACATCAGCATCTAAATAAGTGGAAGGACCACATACCGATACCTGATCGAGACCAGCCGTTGCAACCGGTTTTTTAGAGTAAGTAATTATTACATCATCTTCTCCGTCGCAAACGCCATTGGATTCGTTCCATGTATAAAGCACATCAACCGTTGTTGTTCCCGGAGGATAAACCACATCGGCAGCAGTTTCAGGACATGTTAAACAAGAGAACGTTGCACTGGATGGACCTTCCCAGAAACCAACGCCCATTGTAGAGATGGCATCTAGCGTATAAGAGTTACCACAAACAGAATCTCGCAAACCAGCATCAACAACAGGGTTTTCAAGAAATTCAACAGTTACCCAGTCATAATCCACACAGTCGCCATTATATTCTGTCCACCTAAAAGTATATTGTCCATAATTGTTCACGTTTGTGTTGGTAGCAGGGTTTTGCGAATTGCTAAAACTCTGGTCACCACCGGACCAATAGCCTGAACTTACACCAACCTGATTGCTACATAACGAATAAGTAGCTAATAAACTAGTGGTTAAACCGCAAACGGCATTGTTACCAATTTGGTCGTTTCCGGCAAAAGCACTTGGCTGAGGCTTAAACAGCATATCAACATCAGAATAAGTTTCACATGGACCATTTGAAACTGTCCAACGGAATTTATATTCTGTATTTAAATCGCAACCAAATTGGTTGGTATCGTAATTTGGAATAGTAGTAGTTACAGCAGGATCATCGAAGTTCGGATACCAGTTAATACCACTTGCACCAACAGCTGTCCACTGACCAATACCTACAGTTGGAGTATCTGCTTCGAGTGTAATTGTTTTACCACAAACTTGCTTATCGCTACCAGCATCGGCAATTGGGAATTCGTACCATTTAACCGGACGACCTGGAGAAACACTTAAACAACCATCACCAACTAAATCAACAATATGACTTACTGATGTTCCCAGGTTGTTACCAACAACGTGCGACACATAATAGGTTTGTCCATAAGTCATAGTAGAAGAAAGAAATGCAAATTCAGCAATTCCATCGTGATCTGTATCATTATCAATAGCCAATACATCGCCCAATGTACCATATGGTAAGGTGTGCAAAATAAAGCTCCATCCGTCATTACCATCAAGCACCTCAGTACCGAGCTGATACGGAAATGATGTTAGATCGAAAGCACAAAGCTCAACTAATTGTGAAGAAACAGACGGATCGTACATGTTTGCTGCATAAGATTCACAGCTACAATTATGCGAACCAGTAATAACTGTTGGATCACAATCATTAAAATCATTGAATTCAACTATATAACTGCTACCAGATGTAATCCAAGGGCTTTCCCAAACAGAACCAAAGGCACCATAAGGTGTAACATTATTAACTAAATCTGTTGCCGTATAACTACCCGGAGAACCACCAGAAAGAGTTACCTGGATCATGTAGTTGGTGTTTGTAGGGTCACAGATGGTATCAACCACCAAGTCAACCTCGGGAGCACCAACAACCAAAATAGAAATGGTAGTATCGGCAGCACAAACCCCACCAAAACCATGCGTGATTACATTTGGTCCAAGGAAAGCGTTACTAGGGAAAAACCATCCACCAGCAGTCATACCTGGTCCTGTCCAAGTTCCACCCCACTCAACAGCATTCAACTGGAAAGGAGGCTCATTCTGACAAACCTCAACCGGAGGATTGATGATAGACGGATTGGTAGGTAAGGTATTGTAAATATGACATACAGTAGGTGCACATGGCTGATAAAAACCAGTAGGCATAATCTCTAAACCTAAAGTATCATAAAGATGATCTTCAACAACCAAACAAAACTCTGTTGGTAATAATGGTTCCGGGTCAATACTTGGAACCGGGTTAAGAGCAAAATCATTTGATCCCCAAGCAGGATTCCAGTTGTTCGGGAATGTAGATGGGTATGAAGTCCAATAAGCTGTAACTTCGTTTGTAATGGTATGCTGCGATGTTGGCTTTAACGGTACTGTATAAGTAGTAGCATTAACAGAGTCGCAGTTACCATCATTAATTTGTACATTCAACGAACCTGAATCGTATGAGTAAGTTGTATTACCACACTGTCCGTCACCTTCGAAAGTAATTGTTACACGCTCTAAATGACCAACGTCAGCTCCAACACAGTCGAAAACCTGAACGGCCCAACCACCTGATGAGGCAGGCTCGCCATAAACTTCGTCCCAGGCCTCGCACGATGCGAAAGTACCAGAGATACCAGTTACCGGAGCAGCAACTAAATTAGCTATACATGGTGTAAATGCAGGATCGCCAGCAGGAAGCGCAGATGAAAAACAAAATTCGGTATAGTTATCACCAGAGTTGGCATTGGTATTATTAATCATACCAGGGCTACAACCTAAAACCACACTTGCATCAAGGTTGGTTCCTGAAGTGGTCCAACCAGCAATGGATGGCATTAAGTCGATACGTCCACCACTAGGTCCGATAAGATAGAAACCAAGGTCGGATACATAACTGTGGTTTGCCCAGAAACAAACTGTAATATCAGTTGTATCAGAAACAATAAACGGTGTTGGTGGTGGATCATAGATGGTGAAATCGGCAACAGCATCGATAATACCACCGGTAATATCAAACGACTGACAACCCGGATCAATCGGATCAAAATCAATAACCGTTTCATTCACGAACACATGCGCACGTCTACAAACAGTTGTTTCACTTGGCAATCCTTCGTTACAAGTAATAATTACCTGATAGAAACCTGACTGCAAACCTTCAACAGTTGAGGACGGACCAGTTGGTATAGGACCTGTAATAAACTCAACAAACTGCTGATAAGTTGGCGAAGTTGGATCTCCATCATACTTACCCCAAATGTAAGTACAGTTTCCGTAACCACCCTGAACACTCAATGTTCCAAGCAAAGTATCACCATTCGCATCTGGCGAACAAAAGATAAATACTTTGTCATCGGCAATTAAAGGATCAACATAATCAGACCAAATCCATGGAGTGGTCTGAGGTGTAGCAGTAATATTACCAGCTTGTCCGAAGACAAAACTTTTGCTTCCCACAATAATGGCAAGGGTGAAGATTACAGCTAAGATTTTAACATTTTTTGTTTTCATCTTTATATAATTTAATTTTTCAATGCTTTCTTTCAAGTTCTTTAGTATTGAAAATCATCTACTTACAAAAAGCTTATCAAGCTTACAATGATAGAAAATAAATTCCAATTTTTACAATTCTGAAGCTCTTTTATCGTACTGTTTACAACTACTTGAGCTACTTATCAACATTTTTAAAGCAATTTGTTAACAAGACAATCCCTCTTCTAAAATCGTTGCCTGAACTTTTAAAAAAAGTTAAATTTTTTTTAGTGAGAATGGATTAGTCACAAAATAGATGCAGTCTGGATGATAGCATTTATGTTTTATTCTGGGATTAGAATAACTGGAATTATGACAAATCTCTTATGGATTAGCAACTTACCTCGTGTAAAAACACAGGCGGCAGCGACAAATAGAATAGGATATATTTTCTAGTCTTGATTCTTGATACTAATATCTTGATTCTTTCTTCAAGGGCTATTATCCAAGATTAGCTTGAATGAGCTTTTGTGTATAAGCCGACTGGGGGTTGGCGTAAATTAAATCGGCCGTATTAATTTCTTCAAAGCGTCCGTTTTTCATAACAGCCACACGATCGGAAAAATATTTTACCACCGTAAGGTCATGCGAGATGAAAATATAAGTAAGCTTGAACTCCTCCTTTATGTCGTTTAACAAATTCAATACTTGTGCCTGCACCGAAACATCGAGCGCAGAAACCGACTCATCACAAATTATAAATTCCGGCTGCAGCGCCAAAGCTCTGGCAATACCAATGCGCTGACGTTGTCCTCCACTAAACTCGTGCGGGTAGCGGTAAAAGTGCGACTTGTCTAAACCAACACGAACCAGCAAATGCTCTGCATAATCGGTTACCGCCTTTTTTGTTTTTCGGGTTCTGTGCACCCGAATTGGCTCCATAATTAAATCGCCAATGGTTTGCCTTGGGTTGAGCGATGAGAACGGATCCTGAAAAATAATCTGCATGCTTTTACGCAAAGCTCTTAGTTCCGTGGCTGATAGTTTGGAGATTTCGCGCCCCTTGTAAATTACCTGTCCGCTTGTTGGATTAATTAAACGAACAATCGATCTACCCAATGTTGATTTACCACAACCCGATTCACCAACCAGTCCGAGCGTTTCTCCTTTAAACACCTGAAAGCTGACATCATCCACAGCCCGCACTTCTTCCTTGTGTTTTCTTAAAAAGCCAGAAGTTGATCCAAAATAGGTTTTTAAGTTATTTATTTCTAATAAGGGAATGTCATATATTACAGGAACGCTTGCCTGAACTATTTCAAGTTCTGGCTTTCCTTCCTCAAATGATTCAACTGTAGGCAGGCGACGTGGATTGTTTTCAAGCTTTGGCCGACAGGCAATTAATGCTTTGGTGTAATTCTCTTTCGGAGCATTTAGTATTTCATCAACCTGACCGTATTCAACCACACGGCCCTTTTGCATCACCAAAACCTTATCGGCAATTTGCCCAATTACACCCAAATCGTGACTAATAAATATCAATCCCATTTGATGTTGCTGCTGCAATTCTTTGAGCAGTTCGAGAATGGCCTGTTGTACAGTTACGTCCAGCGCAGTTGTCGGCTCATCGGCAATTATCATATCAGGATTACAGGCGATGGCAATGGCAATAATAACCCGCTGCCGCTGTCCGCCAGACAACTGATGTGGATAGGATTGATAGATATCCTCTACGCGTGGCAACTTTACTTGCCTGAACAAATCAAGGACTTTCTGTTTGCAATCAAATTGCCCGGTACGATGATTCTTTAAAATTTCTGCCACCTGAAAACCACAAGTAAGTGATGGATTCAAGGAGGTCATTGGTTCTTGAAAAATCATGGAGATTTTAGCACCACGTAGCTTTCTGTAGCTCTGCTCGTCCAGCTTAATCAAATCAATGGCCTTTCCATTTTGATGAAAATCTACAGAGCCTCCAACTATTTTGGCACCAATTGATTTTAGCAGACCCATAAGCGCCAGCGAAGTTATTGATTTACCAGATCCTGATTCACCAACAATCCCAAGCGTTTCCGAACGATGAAGCTGAAAAGCAATGTGCTTTAGCTCAAAACCCGACTCGCTATTCTTGTTTGTAAAACGAATACAGAGATCCCTTACACTAAGCAATAATTCAGATGTAGCCACTGCTTTACTCATCCTTACTTAAAAATTCATTAATCGGATCCCGCTTAATTACTTCAATAAAATCCTGAACCAGATCGTTGGCAATAGTAACCGATAGATTATAATGCTTGATTTTCAACTCATCATTAACGAGCTCAAGAATACCGCTTCCTCGACAAACACCCATCCAAGTTTCCAGTTTTTCATCAAACCAGGCTATATCACCACTTCCGGAAAGATGCACATTTCTGTCGTATGGCTTGAAACTCCACGCACGGCCTCGATCGAAGAATGGTTTGCTAAAAGCATAAAACTCCGCTTTAGTCCATATTTCGTCGTGCTGTGTTCCCAGATAAAACCCGTCGGAATCTATCTTATTAAAGAAAGGATCCAATTCAGCATTGGCCGCATTTGCATGCCACTCATCCATAAATTGATGTACTTGCACCGGATCTATATTTTGCGTACTCTGGCAAGCGCCCAGTATAAGTGAAACGCTAAGCAGTAACAAGGATAGAATTCTCATATCATCTGTTTTTCCAAAAATAGAAAAGTAATGTGGAATATAATTCGGTGCTGTTCTATTATTTCTAATGAAGTTATAGTTTAGAGCTTACCATCGATTAATACTTAGCCTTCTGCTATCTGCCAACACCAGCACAACCAACTAAAAAATTTACACCGAAATGAATTAGAATAATAACAATTTGCAGCAATGGTGTTATATTCGATGCAGCAAATCGTTTAAGCAATTCAATAAAAAACACGGCTATGGATTATTTTCTTATTTCGCTCGGCATACTTTTTCTATTACTGGGACTTGCAGGAGGTATACTTCCTGTTATTCCCGGACCGCCTTTAAGCTATGTAGGCTTGCTGTTTTTACACTTCACCGATGATCATTCATTTTCAGGTAACTTCCTGTTATTATGGGCCGGAATTACGGTTGTGGTTTATGTACTTGATTTTATAATTCCCGCGTGGGGAACCAAGAAGTTTGGCGGGAGTAAAAAGGGGGTGATTGGTAGTATTGTTGGTTTGCTGATTGGGATGATTTTCTTCGGACCACTGGGCATTATCCTTGGGCCATTTCTGGGCGCATTTGCCGGAGAACTGTTAGGTGGCAAAAATAATAATGAAGCATTTAAAGCAGGCTTGGGTTCGTTTATCGGATTCTTAACCGGCACCCTAATGAAACTAATTGTTTCCGGATTAATGACCTGGTACTTCTTTGCTGAGCTATTCTAGAGGGAGATAATCGATAAGAAAAAAACGCCGGTTGTTTATCTTCGTGGATCAAATGCGGTTTGAAATTACTACTCAAATACTACACCGGCGAATTCTTCGAATCAATTTGGTTTTAATAGTTGATGTATGCCCTGTTCCAATTATAATCATAGACCAAGAGGGCAAGTTAATAGTTGCACGGGCTTGTTATTTATTTTGTTTCAGGTAACCAGTAGCGCCGCAAAAGTCACTATATAAAATCGGCTCTTACTTCCGAAAGTAAGAGCCGACAATGTTTTCAAGAAACAGCTTATTAAATCTATTCCTCTGTCTCGATATATTGTTTCGTAAAAAACTTCATGTATTTATTCAAATCCTGATCTTTAAAGAAGGTTGTAAAGTTATCTGATGAAATTACAAAGTGACGATAATTTACTCCTTCAATCTCTTTAAAATACCCCAGATTAGCCATTACCGTTTCGAAATAGGCGACTGCCTTTTTAGCATTGTCAAAGTTTTTAACGGTAACAATTTGAATGTCCTCATTTAAAATTACGCTACTAACATTGTAAGAGTTCATTCTAAAAAAGTCGATATTGAAATTTGATATATCAAACTTAACGCGATTGACATCGGTAACTTTATTTGGAACCGCCATTACATAAAAGTGCGGAGACTTATTATTCGGGAAATAAATAACTTCCTCAACTACTTCCGGAGCCTTCTTGCTGCCATCATCCTGTAAGTCGGCTAACTTATCCACGAGGTTTTCCTCTTTCTTTAAGCGCAACAGTATTGCTCTGGCCGGAGCCATAACTTCACTCTTCGGATAGTTTTGCACGATGAACTTCAGCCCATCAATAAACGGATCCATATCGCCTGTTTCACCCAGTGAGAGTGCTTTAATAAATAAAAACTTTGGTAGTAACTCGCTTTCGCCATACTCATTTTGAGCTTTGGTACTGTTGCTAATTACCTTGTCGTAATTCTCCTGTGTATAGGCGCGATAGGTTTCCTCGTACAACACTTTTGCCTTTTCCTGCTTACCTGCCATTTCCTGTAAATAATTAGGATTGGTAAACATTTGCGCATATTTACTATCGGGATATTCATTAATAATCTTGCTCCTGTAGGTCGACGACTTTGGCTCCTGATTTAAGTCGCGATGCAACTTAAACAGGTTGTAATATGTCGCTAACTTAAACGGATGATTCGGAAATCGTTTGTTTAAATCGGCATAGGTTGAAACACTTAGGGGATAATCCTCGAGTTGTACTTTGTAAATCTCAGCAACATTTAGAAAAGCATCAATGATCTTTCCATCCGATATGGCAACTAAGGAGTCATTCACGGGCAAATCAACCATGTAGTACTCTTTGCTTTTCGGATCGGTTGGTCGGGGTTTCATGGTAGTAGAATCTACTTCTGCTCCTTCTTCTTCGGCAAACTCATCTTCAAACATCACCATTTCTTTATTCTTCCTACGCCAGTTATCTTCTAACTTTCGTCGTCCCCAAAGTTTGGTAAACTCCGACTGGCCAAAGCTAATAGCTGTTGGGTTATAGAAGTACCATTTACCACCAGCAGCAAGATTTCTGTTTCGTGGGTCGCGTGCCTGATTCTTGAACATGGCAGCATTCATTTGCGCCATTTGTTCCATCTCTTTTGCCTTACGCTCTTCCTCTATAATTTCATCAATAATTTTTTGAATCAGCGCATCTCTATCGCGCTCGCTCAAACTTGCCACATACTGCACGCTATCCTGAAAATCGATGACGTCAAGATTCTCAACCAAATCTGTAAGGCTTTTGGTTTTATCGAACAAAGCATCATAGCCTTCATACGCCGGATCGATAAAATATAATGTTGAATCGTAGTAGGTTTGTGCATTTCTGTACTCAGGAACTTTGAAATAAATATCGGCCATTGCTAAAAACGAACTTGCCTTTTGATCGGTATTAGCTACACTCTTTTCAGCGGACAGTTTGTAATACTCCAAAGCTTGAGGTGTATCACCTTGTTTCATGGCTATCTCGGCAAGGGCAAAATAAATCTGATCCTGGAACTCAATATTCTTGTCGTCTTTGAGCATTTTGGTAAGCTCCTTTATCAGGTCATCTCCACTACCATATTTGGTACTAAATGAGCTTGCCTTACGAATTTGTGCATTAAAAGCCATTTCGTATGGCGGGTTCGACTTTATTACCTGTGAGTACATTTCCGTTGCGCTTGGATACTGCTCTAACTTTTGATGAATTTGTGCCAGAATGAATTTGTAACGTACACGATCTTTTTTCTTTCGTCCGAACTCTACTGCTTTTTTTAAGTAAGGAATACTCTCCTCAAACTTCGCCTGCTTTAAATAATAATCG
>JBFHES010000087.1:0-15783 GCA_041584015.1 Bacteroidales bacterium | reverse complement strand
TTTTCATCACCTTCATAGGTATGCAGACCTTCCACCTCATCAGCGTAAGCTAAAATGAAGTTTTTTGGTAGATTGACTCCATAAATAGGAATGCCCAGACGTTGCGAAATAACCGAGTAAACAAGAGATAGCGATATCGGATTCCCCTTCTTCATTTCCAGCACCTGATTGATGTATGAGTTTCTGGGAGAGTAATAGTTTGCAATATTGCCCGAGAATTTATGAATGTCAAAAAGTATATGGTTGATGATTTTTACCTTTTCAAGGGCCGTAAGGTTGGGTGTTAGCTCCAGCCATGCATCGTGTCTAATCTGTTCGATTTTTTGCTCTACTTCTTCATAACTTAAATCTGGAAACTGGTATTTGGCAATAATAAAAGCGCCAAATAATAAATCGTTATAACCATTTTCTGCCCAGTTATTGAGCTGATCCTTTATGTCGGTGAACTGAGCAGTGTGAATGATATTTTCGAGACGAGTTTGAACGAGTTCATTAAGCGAACCGTCCCAGGCTTTTTCTAATTCAGGAACAACATCAATTCCCATACCCAGAAACTCCTTCTCCAACATCATGTATATCTCTTCGTCCGGATCGTCGAGTAGTTTTATTAAATGAGTGATGTCTTTCTTAGATGCCACGGCCTATTAGTTTGTTTATTCCTTAACAATAGAATCAAGGGTAAGTTTAATTAATTTTGAGATTGTCGATTGATAATTCCTGTCGAAGTCTAGCGTTATTCTATTGGCAATAATGGCACAAATAGTAAGCGCTTCGTGACCCAATAGTTTTGCCAAACCATAAATTCCTGAGGATTCCATTTCATAGTTGGTTACCCTCAGACCATTGAAATGAAAGTTCTCAATCTTGTGATTAAGTTCATTGTCGTGTAAGGGCAGGCGTAGCTTGCGTCCCTGAGGACCATAAAATCCGGGTGATGAAATATTCATTCCGGGTCTAAATTCCTTCGATAACTTTTTGAATAACTTGTCTGACGCCTTAACCACATACGGTCGTGCAAGATGATTTCTCCAACTTGTTTGATCAATGAAAGCTTCTTCTATATCATTTTCAACAATGGATGCCGTGTTATCGTAAAAATGCATCAAACCATCAAAACCAATTGAATATTCTGATACCATCATAGTGCCCACCGGAATGTCTGCTTGTATGGCTCCCGAGGTTCCTAATCGAATCAGATTGAGCTTTTGCAATTCAGACTTTGGTTTCTTTGTTTCAAAGTCGATGTTAACAAGTGCATCCAGTTCATTTACTACAATATCGATGTTATCGGTGCCTATGCCTGTTGATACAACCGAAATAGGTGTTCCTTTATAGGTTCCTGTATGTGTTAGGAATTCGCGGTGTTGCACCTGATGCTCGATCGTATCAAAGAAAGCAGAAACGATGGCAACACGTTCCGGATCTCCAACCAATAGTATATTGCTTGCGATCTGATCCGGTTTAAGGTTCAAGTGATATATGGCACCACTTGAAGTTATTATTAATTCTGATGAACCAATTGGATTCATATGAGTATAAGGTTTAATTTTGTGACTGAATAAATCAAAGTTAAGTAAATTAAAAAACTTTGAACTTTTATTAAGAATAAACAACGAAGGTAAAACGATAATTGACAGATGAATGGTATTTTTGTCTGACTTTTTAAACAAAGTTTTGAAGAATGAATAAAACTGAAAATAATATTATAGTTCCGGTTGATTTTTCGGATCAGTCGTTAATAGCTATTGAGCAGACATTTAACTTGGCAAGATTAACAGGTGCAACCATTATTTTGCTGCATGTTCTTAAGGTTACAAAAACATGGCTTGGCCTCTTTTCAAATGATGAGCAATCAATAATGAGACTGAAAATCAAAGAGCAGCTTAATAAATTGGCGAATGATGCGAGGGCAAAATCGGGTTTGGTTGTAAAAACCATGCTTAAGGATGGTAAATTATTAGAGAATATACTGCTTGCAGCAAAAGAAACAGATGCAAGGTTCCTGGTTGTAGGAACGCATGCCTCAACAAATATTAAGCATAAAATATTAGGTCACAATGCTTCGCGATTGGTCCGGGAAGCTAAATGTCCGGTTATTACAATTAAAGGAAAACATCATCGTGATGGATGCCAGAATATTATATTACCACTTGATCTGACTAAAGAAACACGTGAAAAGGTTACAAAGGCAGTCCATTTTGCAAAGTATTTTAATGCTAAAATTCATGCAGTATCAGTAATATCAACTGATAATCAGGAGCGAATTAAAAAGTTAAACGTTCAAATGCAACAGGTGGTTAAGTTTATTAAACAAAAGGACCTGGATTGCTCATGGAATGTAATTAAAGTAAAAAATGATAGTGATGAGATTGCTTCAAAATTGATTGACTATGCAGTTTCAAAAGATGGTGATTTGCTAATTATAATGACACAACAGGAGATTGAGATCACCGAATACTTTATGGGGTCAACAGCAACGTCAATAATTGAACATTCAGACATTCCTGTGATGAGTATCAATCCAACATTCAAACATAGTTACAACCCAATCATTTAAATCATCATAAAAAGCTATAAACAATTTTTATTCAAGTAAACCGTATATAAAATTATATGATAAACAAACTCCCAAAGATACTAATCGTATTGTTGATTATCCTTGTAACTAAGAGTGGGGCTGGCCAGGAGGTTGGTTTCAATCTTACAATGGAAGAGGATAGCTTAAAGGAATTGTTTGTTAGCATGAATGCCGCTAAAACTGATGATGAGAAGTTAAAGTACAATGGAATGATCCTTGAATTTATGGAAGACATTTTATTTGATTATTCCTCATTTGATCATCCGTTTAACACCATTCGTAACTTAGGAAAGATAAAGTCGAAGGATGACAAGGTTCGCATATACAATTGGAATATTATGTTTGCCGATAACTCTTTTAAGTATTATGGTTTTATACAATATCATCTGGAGTCAAAGGATGAATACCTGGTGTATCGCTTAGAAGATATCTCAGACGTGATAGAGCATCCGGAAAGACAAACCTTAAAGGAGGATAGCTGGTACGGTGCTTTATACTATGAAATTGTTGAAGTCAAGGACAAACAACACGTATATTATACCTTGCTAGGTTGGGATGGTAATAGCGATTTAACTTCGAGGAAAGTGGTTGATGTTCTCTATTTTACCTCATCAGGAAAACCACGTTTTGGGGCAAGTATCTTTTCAATGGTTTATGAAAGGCGACCTGGGGTTAAACGAACCAAAAGGCAAAAGAGGCTCCTTTTTGAATACTCCTCAAAGGTTAGAATGTCCTTAAAGTATGACCATGATTTGAAAATGATTGTATTTGACCATCTATTACCAACGGAGACTTATCTCACAGGGAATTATCAGTTTTATGGTCCGGATTTATCTCACGATGGATTAAAGTTTAAAAAAGGCCTGTGGCATCATAAAGAGGACATACTTGTGCAAGATAAAACCAAGAAGGGGAATAAGACCTGGGAGTATAAGGCCGATGAAAGCTTCTTTAAGAAGTAATTATATATCTCATAATCGGATTTTCTTGTATTCCAACTAAACTGATATATATCATGTAATGGTCTACTTATTCAAATTTTATACATTATTTAATTGTTAAGTTTTGTATCTTTGTATCGCATTGCTAAAGTAGGGGAACAAAATTTAGTCATATTGTACAAAACAAGACCATTTAGATGGTTCTTTTGTGCTATTGTTAAATTTGCTTAATTGCAAATAGAATTTTAATAGAGTACACTAATGTTGTTGCTGGTGTATTTGTAATACTTTCTATTTATGCAGTTGCTATAATATGTAAAGCTATGAAACAACCAGTTGTGGAAGAAAGTAGGAGATTGAGGAAGATTGATGATGAGCAATGGAAGAAAATTACTTTTGCTGATAAACATTATGAAATAAGTAACTATGGAAGAATAAAAAGCTTCAATGGTTCTGAAGAAGGCAAAATACTTAAATGTGGAAATGTTCGAGGATTTGCAACAATTGGTTTAAGGGTTCAAGGGAAGAAAAAGCAGTTTTGTGTGCACAAGTTGGCTGCCGAGTACTTCATACCTCGCGATGATGAAAATCAGTCGGTCGTAATTCACAAGGATTGGAATAAGGCAAATAATTATGTAAGAAATCTTCAGTGGATTACTCCGGAAGATAGCTACAAAAGAATGCATAAGAAGCTTAAGGATGATCAAAAGAAGAACGGACGCACAGTTACCAATTCTAAGCTAAAAGCCGAAGATATTATTTTATTAAAGCGAATGCTTAAGAATGGAATAAAGCAAAATGTAGTTGCAAAACTATTTGCCATTTCTGAAATGCAGGTAACACGCATTAAGAGAAACGAAAACTGGGCACACATTAAACTTCCTGAAGACGAAGAATAGAGCACGATTCACCTCAAGTATAAATATTTTTTTAAGTTTTTAAGTTTTCTTAATTAGAATCTATCTAAATGTTATGTAAATAACGAAGATAGTCCTATATTTGCAGCTCTAAAAAATTCAATGTTAAATTATAAAAAAAACTGATTATGAAAAGAATTAATCTAGTGTTGTTAACACTTGGTATCCTTAGTGCTGGTTTCTTTAATAGCTGTAATACAGATGAAGAAGAGCCAACTCCACCAACCATTATTATTACAGAACAAGCTGGTGCAACTTATGCTCCAGGTACAAGCGTTGATTTCTTGCTTGACATTTCTTCAAATGAAGAATTGGTTTCTTTTTGGGTAGACGAAAGTATCGTTAGTAATCCTTTTGGAGAAATTGTAGCAATGGATCCTGCTGAAGTTCTTGTTATTGAAGATTGGACTTTTGACAACAACATTCATAGTGCTAAATTAACTTACCGTTACAATATTCCTGAAACAGGTGTTGCTGCCGGTTCTGTTGTAAAATTAGACTTTGAGATTGAAGACAAAGAAACAACTGGTACTAACTCTATTGAGTTTACTGTAGTTTCTGGTGCTGGTAGTATCCAGAGTTATACAGCTGTTCTTTTAGGTGCTCATGAAGCTACAACAGGAAGCTTCTATGCTACTTCAACAAACACTGTTTATACTGTATCTGATGCTGCTGCTAATCAAGCTGCTGTTGATTTTGTATATTATTTTGGTGCTTCAAACCAGGCAACTGTAGCTTCTCCTGATGATTCAGGTGCTGCTGAGTTTGCAATTTTTGGTTTAGATTCATGGACTACAAAGAATGCAACACGTTTTGCAACAACTACCTTAAGTTCTTTAGATTTTGATGCTATTGTTGATGATGCTGCTATTTTAGTTCAAGCTGGAAATGTATCAGACATGACTAAAGCTAACATGCTTGTTGTTGATGATGTATTTGCATTTACTACCGCTGCTGGTAAAGCTGGTTTAGTAAAAGTAAGCGACGTTACAACTGGTACAGATGGAAGTATTACTTTACAAGTAAAAGTTCAGGAATAAGTAGTTATTCTTAAGAAATAAAATGAGCCTTCTCGATTTTCGGGAGGGCTTTTTTATGCTCGTGAGTGTTGTGTTTACTATTCAACTGGATGCATAATAAACCAGTGTAGAATTCAAGAGTTGGATGAATTAGTACTGACTGGATATTAGTTTAATCCAGAGTTTAGTTTACCAACCAGGTAAATCTGTAAATTAATTATGCGTGGTGAATGGGAGGTCTTTATTCAACAAATGCTCAATCTTTTCAAATAGAAGATCTCGTTCAATTGGCTTGGAAATGTAGTCGTCGCATCCGGAGCCAAATATTTTAACCCGGTCTTCTTCTTGTGTATAGGCTGTTTGTGCAATTACCGGAAGCTGTGGTTTGAATAGCTTAATCTTTTGGGTTGCTTCAAGACCATTAACTGCCGGCATACGGATATCCATTAGTACAAGGTCTATCTTTTGTTGAGTACAAATATCAATGGCTTCCTGCCCGTCTTTGGCCCATAGAACAGTTGCTCCTGTTTTTTTCAACATCGAGTTCAATAATATGTAACTAGGCTCTATATCTTCTACAATTAAAATTCGAGCATTATTTAAGATGCCTATTTCTGATCTGTCTGGAATAATGTCTACAGACCGTTTTGGTTTATGAACTTGTTTTGTTTGCTGCTCAGTTTTCTGAGTTAGCGGGAAATTTATCGTAAATTTTGTTCCTTTATTAATTTCTGACTCAAAGCTAATGCTACCCCCTAATAACTCGGTTAGCTGTTTTACAATAGACAATCCTAAACCAAGGCCTCCAAATTCTTTTACATAACCTTCATTGGCTTGTCTGAATGCTTCAAATACAATTTTCTTTTTGCTCTCCGGAATTCCAATTCCGGTGTCGGCAACATAAAAACTGATATTTTCAGAGGATATCTTCTCAATACCATATTCCACGGTACCAGCACTTGTGTATTTAAAAGCATTTCGTAATAAATGCGACATGATTTGCTTGAGCCTGTCGTAATCATTCATTAGTAAAGGCTGTTCGCTTGTCTTGTTAACTAATTTGAATTCGATTGTACTCCTATCGTTTATTTCTTGATAAGCAATATAGTCTTCGTATAAGTCATTAAGAAGTTTATGGGTGTTGATTTGTTCTTTAGCTGGTTTTATTAGGTGTGATTCAAGTTTCGAAATATCTATTAAATCGTTGATTAGGCTTAATAGATTATTGGCGTTTAATTTTATAAGCTTAACGTATTCTTCAGTGGCTTGCTGATCTACTGGGTTTGATAGAAATTCTGCCAATCCAACAATAGCTGTCATAGGCGTTCGTATTTCGTGAGATAGATTTGCTAGCAAAGAATTTTTAAATTGTTCAGTGTCGTATAGTTTTTCTTGCAGCATTGCCAGCTTATGCGATTCTTCATTAGACAATTGTTCAGCTGACCCAGTTGTCGCTGCTTTTTGTTCTTTTATTGGTTCCTTAATAAAAAGTAAGGTGGCTAATTGATCCTTATAAATAATTGTTGCCAGTCGTACACTCACCATTTGATATGCTTGGCCATTATACATACTTATGTCAAAGCGATCATAGAGCGGACCCGTTTCTGAAATTTTCTGTATGAGGTCGTGTAAACGTGCTAAATCATCTCCGGAAAAAAGGATGTCCATATTGTTCATAAGGAGTTGATCGCTGGTTTTGCCGCTTAATGTCAGTACCTTTTGATTGATGTATTGTATTTTACTATTTGCTATCACCATGATTCCATCGTCAGACAGGTTGATGATTTCGCGTAAATAGTCAATGTGATTTCTCCACTCGCTATTAGATGATAGTTCTGATGACGAGTCAAACAATTCCTTTAGTTTGAAGATAGCTTCAAATAGATTGTTGTAAGGGTCGTCATTTGTAAGTTTAAAATCCAGCTCTGGAGCAGTCTTGTTAGCATGCAAGTGCTGAATGACGTCTTCAAGCTGTTGTATTCTTGCGGTGTGTAAAGAATTTGAACTTGCAAATGCCTCGCTTAGTTTTTTAAGTTCCTCCTGTTTCTTTTCTAGTAACTCATTCGAAATCTGAGTTGCTGGAGCCTCTTTTTTAATCGCTTTTGGTTGAATACCCAGAGAGGAGAAAGCTGCGTTGAGACTCGATGTTATTTCGCAATAGGCAAGCTTATCGGGGAATAATGTTTTAAGAATGTTAAGCGTATTGGCGATAATGGGTGATGGACTGACAATGATTAGTTTGTCTATTTTATCACCGTGTTGTAAGAAAAGCGTTTTAACAATCCGTTTAACCGGATTAGTCATTCCATGAATTTCAGAAAGGTCAAGTATCTCCTGATATTCCTGATCATCAAGTTCAAAAAACTGCGCTAGTTTATTATTGAAATCAAGAAACTTTACAATGTCTGCTTTTTGAACGTAACCTGAAGCTTTTGATAGAATTACCTTGTCTTCAACAATTGCAAAGTCACTAGCGAAGTGCTTGTCCGCAGTTGTTAATTGCCATTCCGCTTGTTGCACCTTTTCAAAATTCCAAGGGTCGCTTTTGATTTGCCCGTTCGTTTCTTTAGTTTTTGTTTTGTTTCTAGGTACTGTGCTCTGCTCAAATGCAGGTTTCTTTAATGAGTGTTTGAGTTTTAAAAGAAGGTCTCTTTCGTCATTACCAAAATCGATAATGTTTTTTGGAATGGCCTTTTGAATCATTTCAATATAGGCGCGGTATAGGTGGTTGGCCCCCAGTATTTTTATACTACCTAAATTGGACCATTCCAGTATTTTCTTTTCTGTATATGGTTTAGAGTCAAAACTAAATCCACTTAGGTTCGAAGCATGTTCGATGAAGTACACTTTTTCTAACGCATCGTAGTTTTTGAATTTAAGAAGGATATTTTCAAGGATTCCGGTGTAATAGAGGTTGGCTTCAAAATTTAAAAAGCCTTCAAGAACAACCCGGAAAATATTATTCTCAATCTGACTAACGGACACAGAAAAGTTGTTCTCAACACTTTTATAGTTCAGTTCGTTTTGATTAAGGCCAATATCGAAAATTGAAAGCTCTGCCATCTAATTTCTCCAGTAAACGCTTCTTTAATTTTACGAGCAATATATTTATGCTCAATTAATGAGGAAACTTACTACATATGTGATCAACTATTTTAAATTTTTGATGAACGGCGTGATTTATTAGATTAAATCATGCTAACAACGTATACGAAAAAAGGAGGTCGTTATGACCTCCTTTTTGATGTATAATAAATTGTCTTATTATTTGTCTCTTCTGCGATCGTCTCTGTCGTTTCTATCTCTTCGATTATTTCTATCGCCGCCTCTGTCGTTTCTATCGTTTCTGTCTCGGTTAGGTCTATTCCCGCTGTCGTTACTCATTCCTTCTGGTTTTGGAAGAAGCGCTTTTCGTGATAATTTGAACTTACCACTTTTCTTGTCAACTTCAATAAGTTTAACTTCAATCTCCTGACCTTCTTTCAATGCTTCTTCAACCGTATTTAATCGTTTCCAGTCAATTTCTGAAATATGCAATAAACCTTCTTTTCCAGGAAGTACTTCGATAAATGCACCAAATGCAACAATTGACTTTACGATACCTTTGTAGGTCTTACCTGCAACAGGAACTTCTACAATGCGGTTAATTCTGCTAAATGCATCCGACATATCTTGTGGATCAACACCAGAAATACTTACATAACCCAATGAATCGATTTCTTCGATTGTAATAACGGTATTTGTAGCTGCTTGAATTTCCTGAATAATTTTTCCGCCAGGCCCGATAACTGCACCAATCATTTCTTTAGGTATTGAGAAACGCTTCATCTTAGGTACATGCTCTTTATAATCTTCTCTAGGTGCGCTAATGGTTTCATTCATCACATCCAAGATGTGTAAGCGACCTTCTTTTGCCTGATTTAAGGCATTTGAAAGAATTTCATATGAAAGGCCATCAACCTTTATATCCATTTGAGTTGCAGTAATTCCATCTCTTGTACCTGTAACTTTAAAGTCCATATCACCAAGGTGATCTTCGTCGCCAAGAATGTCAGAAAGTACGGCATAGTTCGATCCGCCTTTTTCTGAAATCAGACCCATCGCAATTCCTGAAACAGGTTTCTTAATTTTAACACCAGTGTCCATTAATGCAAGCGTACCAGCACAAACAGTAGCCATTGATGATGAACCATTCGATTCTAGAATGTCGGAAACAATTCTGATTACATATGGATTTAAATCACCATCTGTTGGAATCATCTTCTTTAATGCGCGATGTGCAAGATTTCCATGACCAACTTCTCTACGTGAAGTTCCTCTATACGGACGAGCATCGCCTGTTGAATATGGAGGGAAGTTGTAATGAAGTAGGAACCTGTCTGTTCCACGTTCCATTACATCATCAATAATTTTCTCATCTAATTTAGATCCAAGAGTTACAGTGGTTAATGACTGTGTTTCTCCGCGTGTAAAAACTGCTGAACCATGTGCTGATGGAAGATAATCAGTTTCACACCAGATTGGTCTGATGTTATTGGTTTTTCTACCATCCAGTCTTGCGCCTTCATCAAGAATTAATCTACGAACAGCTTCTTTATGCACATCATGGTAGTAGCGATGAATAAGTGAATTGTTAACCTCTTCATCTTCTTTGCCCTCTTTGTATTCTTCTACAAAAGCATCGATGATCGCGTTAAAATCTGCAGCGCGTTCATGCTTGTTTGGGTTTTGCTTTTGCGCTACTTCGTAAGTTTTTTGGTAAGTTTTGTCATGAATCAGTTGCTTTAATTCTTCATCATTTTGCTCATGACAGTACTCGCGCTTAACGGTTGTACCAACCATTTCCATTAAATCAAGCTGCGCCTGACATTGTGGTTTAATAGCTTCGTGCGCAACTTTAATGGCTTCCAGCATCACATCTTCTGAAACTTCGTCCATTTCACCTTCAACCATCATTATGTTATCTATGGTTGCACCAACTAACATATCCAAATCTGCTTCTGCAAGATCTGACGTTTTAGGGTTAACTATAAATTCACCATTAATTCTTGCAACTCTACATTCAGATATTGGTCCATTAAATGGAATATCGGAAACGGCAAGAGCAGCAGAAGCAGCAAGACCTGCTAATGCATCTGGTTTAACTTCAGCGTCAGCTGAAATAAGGTTGATGGTAACAAATGTTTCTGCATGATAATTATCCGGGAATAGTGGACGTAAAGCACGGTCAACTAAACGGGCAATTAATATTTCGTAATCTGATGGTCTGGCTTCTCTTTTTAGAAAACCGCCCGGGAATCTTCCGGCTGCGGCAAATTTTTCTTTATAATCAACAGAAAGCGGCATAAAGTCAACATCATCTCTAGCATCTCTGGCTGAGGTTACAGCGGCTAATAACATGGTGTTACCTAAACGAACTACCACTGAACCATCTGCTTGCTTTGCAAGTTTACCGGTTTCAATAGTGATGGTTCTACCGTCTGCCAACTCTATTTCTTTCTTAATTAAATTATACATTTCTTCTTCTTTTGTTTTTTGATTTCTATCTATTGCTATTTTGCATTGAGTTTAGTTGCAAAATTTAAGATGCTAAAAATACCTAAAATTATCAAGTTTTGAAAATGAATATTTTAGGTGTTAATTAGTTGCTAGTACTAATAAAAAAAGGCAATCCGTGAATTGCCTTTTGTATATCTTACTTACGTAATTTCAATGCTTTAATAATTGCGCGGTAACGCTCAATGTCTCCAGCTTTAAGATAATCAAGTAATCTTCTTCTTTTTCCAACTAACTTTTGCAGTGATCGCTGGGTACCATAATCTTTCCTATTCTTTTTTAGGTGCTCAGTTAAGTGACTGATGCGGTATGTGAACAAAGCGATTTGCGCTTCTGATGAACCTGTATCAGTTTCTGATTTTCCATAAGTTTGGAAAAACTCTTTCTTCTTGTCTGTAGTTAAATACATAATCCTATTATCGTTTACAATTATTCTACTTTTTAAGGTGTGCAAAAGTATGCAAAATTTACATTAATACCATATATATGATGAATTTATGAAAAAAAAAGTGAACACCTTGTTAACAAAATCTAATTAATTAAAATGAGAAACTAGCTGTCCGATGCTTTTACAGCCGATTTGTTCTTCTTCAAGTGTTTAGCAATGGTGCCGAAAAATTTAAAATATGTATCGATATTTAGAATCACCGAATCGGTAGCGGCCTTATAACTCAAAAATATTCCTAGAGGTAAAAGTATAACTGATGAAAGCCACATTCCCTGGTATGCTGGTAAAACGCCTTCGCGAACAAATTTCTCGCCGGTCATTGATATCATATAATACAAGATGAAAAAGAGAACAGAAACTACGGCTGGCATACCAAGTCCTCCTTTCCGGATAATTGCACCAAGAGGTGCCCCTATAAAGAAGAGTACTAAACATGCAAATGAAAGTGAGAATTTTCTATGCCATTCTATTTGATGTTTGAATAACCACTTATTAGAATTGTATAAATCTTTCTCTGTAGTGCCAATGTAGCTTTTAGTTGAGCGGGCATAATTAGCTGCCATTTTATAAATTTGAGAACGCTCCTTTAATGTTAGGTTGCTAAAAATGCTATCGGTGCTTTGCACACTTGCCATACTTATGGAGTCAGCTCTTTCCTGTATCTCTTGTTTCTTGGATGTTTTTTTAAAGTAGTTTGATTTTAATAAATTATTGCCAAAGGAATTTTTTCTCGAGGCTACAACCTTTGATAATGAATCTTGCGCTTCCTTTAATTGACCAAGATTCAGCATTTGATAGTGTTTCTTGAAGAGACCTTCGTCTGTTCTATTCATATCGCTACCTTCCATTGAGAAGATTAGTTTTTGTTCTTCAAAATCATCTCGACGGTAAGGATATGATCTGTTGGATGCTCGCGTTTTCTTCTCTTCCATTTCGGCATACGAATATCCGCTCCACAATTCCATAAGCAAGAATCGCTTGTCTTCCGTCATGTGCATTAAGCCTGAATCGGCAACAGTAACCTGAATGTTGCCTTTTTTGCCGGTATGGTCATAAACCATCACATCTTTAAGAATTCCTGTTTTATGATTTTTCTCAACCACCTTAATGCTGTATCCTTCAATGTCGTTAAAAAATGCCCCTTCTTTAATACTGAGTTCAGGCGATTGATTCTTGACATCATACATCAGGGTTGTCATCTTGAGATTGGCCCAGGGGAGAATGTTATTTGAAAAGTAGAAGGCGCCAATAATCATAAATCCATTAAGGATAATTAATGGCATCATGCTTCTGAAAAGTGAAATACCTGCGGATTTCAGCGCAACCAATTCGTAGTTTTCGCCAAGATTACCAAAGGTCATTAAGGAGGCCAAAAGTATTGCTAAAGGCAAGGCCATGGGCACCAATGTGGTCGTGGCATAAGCCATGAGTTCTGCAAGTACAACAAATTCAAGTCCTTTGCCCGCCAGATCATCAATGTATTTCCACAACCATTGTAATTGAAGTATGATTACGGTAATAAAAAACGTGAGGATCAAAGGCCCCAGGTATGACTTAAGTATGAATAAATGCAGTTTTTTCACCCGTCAAAGATAATTGTTTGCAACAATTCGTCAATGCTAACTTTCATGTATAGCACAACACTATTAAATATATTGTTAGAATATGTATAAGACATTCAGAGCTAGAACGAGATTGCTCAGGATTTAGTGCGCTTTGTAATGTGTAGTTGAGTTTTATGGGCATAAGAATTTTACCATGGTTTGTAGCCATGGTAAATGTGATCTCGTAAATGTATTTCGATTATAAGCCTAATGAGTGTTTTAGTGCAGATATTTGAGTGTCCCAAAGTTCGATAGCATCTTCTTTCTCATCTTCTTCAACAAAATCTGTAACAATGAGTGCAACATCATTGGTTAGCTCATCTATTGCAATTCTAAATTCAAGAAATGTTTTCTCGTCTTCGTGGTCTAACCAATGAAACTTAATGAAGCTATTTTCTTTTTTTGAGAGTACTTCAGCTACTTCTTCTGAGCCGTCCCAAATAAAGGTGTAATTATTACCTTTTATGTTTACATCGTCTGAAAACCATTCAGATAATCCTGCGGGAGCACTTAGTCGATAGTATAAAACCTTTGGAGATGTGTTAAAAGTGTACTCTAATTGATATTGAATCTTTTCTGACATTGATATGTGACTTGAGTTAATTTTACTATGTTGGCAATATAGCAAAAAAATGACAGAATAGAAAGCATACATCTGCTACACTCGTGATAAAACACTCAGAAACAACTTTATTATTATCAGTTAATTCAATGTTAATTATCAGTTTGCAGGATAGGTGAGATTCGTGCTGTTTGACATTTTGATTTGATAGCCTTCACCAGCTTGCATGGTTCCGATGTTGTTAACAGACCAGATGGGCCAATAAATATTTCCGATTGAGTTTTTAACGATGGTAATGTCGTTAACTATAGGGCTTAACATTAGCTCAATATTCGCAGATGACTGTCGCAAGTAACCTAGAATGTTCCAGCCTGCGTTTAGTAGAATGCTTGTAGCTTCTGGTTGCACTGGTACGCCCTGCACGGTTAGGTTTGTTGCTTGTGTTGTTTTAACCTGATAACCTTCGCCAATTATTAACGAGCCAATAGCATTTAAGCTAAACTGTGGCCAATAAACTGAGCCCAACTCATCTTTAACTATAATTATGTTTGAGGTGATCTCGTTAAATACTTCAATTAGGTTGCTGTCGTTCGGAATGATGTATGTTGAGATTATGCTCCAGCCTCCGGGAATACTAATGGATTGGCCTTGTGCTGCTGCCGTTAAGCTGCTAATGCCTGATAAACCATTTGCAGCATAATTCTCAGCAAAGGAGTAATCAATGGTATTGTATGTTGCAGTTACTGAACGTTCCATTGCTTCAATTGTATGCCACGCCTTTATTATAAATTCATCTCCATTATTAATTGTATTTGCTTCGCTTCCGAATACGGTAATTATATTAAGTTGATTGTGAAACATAGTATAGCCAACACAAGTGCTTGTTCCATTATTTTCAGAAAACACGCCAATGAAGTCACCAACCTGAAGGCTGAAATCTATTGATTGAAGATTGGTTTGTAAAACAATATTATGGACTGAATCTGTTTCTGTATAATTCCATGGTGGGAGTGATCCGCTAACACTGTCAATTTTAAACCCTGCATAAAGCAGACTCGTAAAATTGCTTGAAGCAATTAATAGGTTGCCTTCTTTATCTGTTAAGGTAATCGTTCCTCCTCCATTGGCAAAACCGTTACTTGAAGCATCATTAAATTGAAAGGTGTAGCAGCCAATATTGTCAATTGCAATATACTCGGTTATAGCACTTAGATTATTATCAGTATATGATCCCCCGGCACTTATGACCATTCCCATGTCATCTGTAATATTCCAGGAGAGCTCTGAAGCCAAACTATCAGGCTGAATCTCTAATACAAGAATTGATTGAGCTGGAATCGAACTGGCTATGTTTACAGTTATGCTGTCATTACTTGGAGATGAATCAGGACTGCCATTAATCGAAACAACATCAATATGAACTGAGTTGTTACTTGTGAGGGCGTTTGCAGTTATCGATGGAAGGGTAAGTTCAATGCTTTGATTTGAAAGTAGTTTACCTACCCAATAATAACTGTTGTTAGTTCCTCCATTAATGGAGTATTCTATTTGAGCATTTGATATGGCGTGATAGCCAGAATTGCTCAAAATAAATGTTGGTGTCAATGTGGAATCACAAAGATAATTTGGTGTTTCGCTGCTTGCTTGCGCATCCTTTGCTATAAGAGGTAATGTGCCGGCATAAGCTGCTTGCTGTATTTCATGTGTCGTGGTATCTTGAATAAAAGCAACCACCGATAATTCGCTATTGTTGTAAATGTTCTGAAGTGACCAGCTTTCATTGTAAATCAACTGTTGATTGGCTGCCATTTGCGAGGGTAATTCAATTCCATAAGGGCCTGGGATCAGCTTTTTCATTACATGATGAAAATCCGTTTCACCATTGGAGCCCGGCGCACTTGCAAAACTTATCTCATTCTCGATTACAGCAATGTAGAGTTTAAAAGGACCGCTCTGATTCGTCAAGCTCGTTAAATTAATGCTTACAAAAATAGAGTCATCTGTAAGGGATAGTGCCTGATGTGCTATCATCTCGAAGTTTGTAGCTTGTTGCAGGCGATTGGTGATGTTTGCCTGAAATAGATTAAATGGATGGTTATTGTATTGATTGCCGTCAAGGATAGAATGCGGAACCCCATTGACGCCATAAACATTCTTA
>JBFHES010000086.1:0-16026 GCA_041584015.1 Bacteroidales bacterium | reverse complement strand
TCGCTGTTGGCTTTATCTGAAATTATTGAAGTATCAGAAGAGGAGCTTAGTGATGCCTGCGAAGAAGTGCATGGCAGTAGCGTTATGATGTATAAAGCTGGTTCCGGTTTTATTGTTATCGATCAGTTTTTAGAAAATAAACTCATCGGTATAATTACGGAGTTTTTAAAGGCTTGGCATCAGAAATATCCAATCATCGAATCGGGCTTAAGTATTGGCGAGCTGCCGGGTAAACTTGCCATGAAGAAAACTGACGTAAACAAGCTTTACCTAGAACAGTTGCTGAATCGACTGAAAGAAGAGAAGCTCCTTGATTATAGAAATAACAATTGGTTGTTGCATTCGCATAAAGCGAAGATTGATAAAAAAACACAAGAACAACTCGACTGGCTTGAATGGAAAGTTGGTAGCTATGGCAATCAAAAACCAACCATGTCGGAAATAGAGCAAGAGGCTCGAGAGCAAAAAATCAATAAGGATCGATTGTCAATGCTTATTCAGTATTTCGTAAATAAAAAGCAGTTTTATTTTATAGATAATGAGGTGCTACATGCCGATGTTGTTGATAAAGCCAGAAAAGAACTTCTGAAAGAATTAATCAGACTAAACAAAGGAATCAACGAGGGCGATTTTCGCATATTGATTAATGGAACCAAAAAAATAGTTCATCCGCTTATTGCTATTTTTAAGAATGAAGGCCTTGTTATACAGGATAAATTTATCATCAATATTACAGAAAAAGGCAGGGCTTATACTCCTTAATATTTATTGATTCTTATTCTAAGTTAAGCGTGCAATGTTTTTTGAACATTGAATCCTTCTGGTTTTATTAAATATGTTCTGATGCAAATAATCAAAGAGCTACATTAATGATTGTCTTTAAGTTCTAATAAAATCTGTTAATTTTATTGGCTTAAATTCAAGAAACATGACAAAGCATCTCTTCCGTAGCGTATTCCTAATTGTTGCTATTATTTCCACTTTAGCCTTCAATGGTTTTTCAAAAGAAAAATCGAATAAGGATGATGAAAAATCCAAGAAAACCTATGAGTCAATTGTAAAAGGCTTAAAGTTCCGTGCGTTAGGGCCAGCGCTAACATCTGGTAGAATTATCGATATCGCAGTTCGAGCAGATCAGCCAAGTGAATATTATGTGGCAGTAGCATCTGGTGGTGTTTGGAAAACTACCAATGCAGGTATCAGCTATAAACCTATTTTTGATCAACAAGATTCCTATTCCATTGGATGTGTTACGATAGATCCGGCCAACTATAATACTGTTTGGGTTGGGACCGGAGAAAACAATAGCCAGCGCAGTGTTTCGTATGGTGATGGCGTTTATAAGTCGGAAGATGGTGGCAAGAGCTGGAAGAATATGGGCCTAAAGAAGTCTGAGCATATTGGTAAAATAATGGTCGACCCGCGCAATTCAGATGTTGTATATGTGGCTGCGCAGGGTCCATTATGGGGGCCGGGAGGCGATCGTGGGTTGTATAAAACCAGTAATGGAGGTAAAGACTGGAAACGTGTGCTGGAAATTAGCGAGAACACCGGAGTTAGTGATATTGTATTTGATTCGAGAAATCCGGATGTGATTTATGTTTCGTCCTATCAGAGAAGGCGTCATGTGTGGACCCTTATTAATGGCGGGCCGGAGTCAGCTATTTATAAAACAAAAGATGGAGGCATTACCTGGGACAAATTAAAGGGCGGATTGCCTGGTGGAGAACTTGGTAGAATAGGCTTGGCAATTTCTCCGGTAAACCCGGATTATGTGTTTGCCTTGATTGAGGCATATGGCGATAAAGGTGGTTTTTTTCGCTCAACGGATCGTGGTGTGTCATGGACAAAAATGAACGGATACAAAACGGTTAGTGCTCAATATTATCAGGAGATATTTTGCGATCCCCAAGACGTGGATAAAATTTACTCTGTTGATACCTATTCGAAGTACACGCTTGATGGAGGTAAAACCTGGAAGAGATTAAGTAACAAGTACCGTCATGTAGATGATCATGCTTTGTGGATTGATCCGCAGAATACATCGCACCTGTTAATTGGTGGAGATGGTGGAATGTACGAATGTTTTGATGGTGGCGAAAATTGGGACTATAAGGCAAACCTGCCGATAACCCAATTCTATCGTGTGGCTGTTGACAATGCTGAGCCATTTTATAATGTATACGGTGGTACTCAGGATAACAACACCATTGGTGGCCCATCTCAAACCACCAATCCCGGTGGTATCTTTAATTCAGACTGGTACATAACACATGGTGGTGATGGCTTTGAAGCGGCAATAGATCCTACCGATCCTAATATTGTTTATTCGCAATCGCAGCATGGTCATTTGTATCGATCAAATCTAAAGACCGGAGAAAAGATAGGTATCATGCCAATGGAACTTGACGAAACTGAGGCTTACCGCTGGAACTGGAATTCGCCATTGATTATTAGTAAACACAATCATGAGCGTTTATACTTTGCGTGCAATTTCTTATTTAAAAGTGATGATAAAGGAAATTCATGGCAGAAGATAAGTCCGGATTTAAGCAGACAGTTGGATCGTAATCTACTGCCGGTAATGGGAAAAGTGCAGCGACCAGATGCCGTTGCTAAAAATGCGTCAACTTCGCAGTATGGCAGTATTGTTTCGCTAAGCGAATCACCGCTAAAAGCTGGCTTACTTTACGCCGGTACAGATGATGGATTAATTCAGGTAAGTACAGACGATGGAGCTAACTGGACCAAATATGAAAGGATAAATGGTTTGCCAAAGTTAATCTATGTAAGCTGCCTGATGGCATCGCGTCATGATGAGCAAACGGTTTATGCAACATTCGATAATCGCAAAAGTGCGGACTTTAAACCATACATCTATAAGAGTACCGATGCCGGGAAATCTTGGAGTAAGATTGCTGCCGGACTTCCGGAAAATCTGCCTGTTCATCATATTATCGAAGATCATAAAAAGCCGGGCTTGTTATTTATTGGAACCGAGTTTGGCGTATACTTCTCAATTGATGATGGTAAAGAGTGGAATAAGCTGTCAGCAGGTTTACCAACCATTTGTGTAAAAGATATAGCCATTCAAGAACGGGAGGATGATCTTGTGCTTGCCACTTTTGGCCGAGGTTTTTATGTGCTGGATAATTATTCCGCCTTACGAGAACTAAGCCCGGAAATGAAAGAAAGTGAAGCACACCTTTTTGACATTGAGGATGCCTACCTGTATTTTGGCAGCAATCCGCTTGGAGGTGGAAGTAAAGGAAGCCAGGGTACAAACTACTTCAGTACACCAAACCCGGAGGTAGCGGCTGTTTTTACCTACTATTTTAAAGAAGCACCTAAAACTAAAAAGGAAACAAGACTTGCCAAGGAAAAAGAAGCAAAAGAGAAAGGCACCGAGTTGGATTATCCGGGCTTCGATGAATTGAGGGAGGAGCAAATGGAGCCAAAGTCATATTTACAATTTACTATTTTCGATGCCAATGGATTAATCGTAAATCGCTTAACCGAGAAAATGAAAACGGGCATTAACCGCATGACCTGGAATTTCCGATATCCTTCTGTTTATCCAGCATCAACAGCTTTATCTGCACCAGGGAAAAATAATACGGGCGGATATGTTGCTTTGCCTGGTAAGTACTTCGTGCGATTATCAAAGGTCGTGAATAACGAAACTGTTACTTTGGTAGATAAAAAGCCTTTCACTATTAAGCCACTTCATGCAGATGATTTGGATTTGAACGAGTTGGAGCAACTGCAGGCCTTCATGAAAGATCTTGATGATTTACGCCGAGCGGTTCGAGGAACTTTTGCTACGATAAAAGAAACGGAGAAACGCTTGAAGCTAATGAAAGTGGCAGCCAGAACAACACCGGAATTTGGGCAAATACATGCGGAGCGTATTGATTATTTATATGATGAACTTCAAAAAATGAAGTTAATAATGGATGGCGATCAAACTAAAAGCAAGCGCAATAAATGGATTCCGCCTACAATTAACAAGCGCATTGATAATATTGCTTGGGGACTTTGGAGATCGTATAGCCCACCGACAGAAAATATGAAGCAAAGCTATAAACTGGCGCGCGAACAATTCATTCCTTTATTAGCCGATCTAACAAAACTAATTAAAGTTGATATTGCATTCGAAGAGGAGTACCTTGAGAAAATGAAAGCTCCATATACGCCGGGACGAATTCCTGTTTATGAGCACGATTAAGGAGTCGCATGAAATTTAAATCACACAAAATAGATGAAGCGGTTTTTGGTGGCGCTGTGCTGGAATTGTTAGAATTGAATGATCTTGAACAATTATCAGAAGGTATCGATAGCATTGAGAGGAGCGAGCAACCGGTATATATGTATACCAAAGTTGAAGAGTCTGATATTGCACTGATTCATGAACTTGAACAGCATGGTTTTCGCTTTGTTGAAACACAGTTTAATATACTCTTGCAATTGAAGGATCAGTTTAATGCCATGTCGTACTTCCCGTACAAAATTGCTGAAGTAACTGAGAGAAGTGAGTTGGATCGGGTGTTTTACATATCCGATGAGAATTTTTCGGATAATAGAATTTCAGCTGATAAACAGCTAAAGCATGGAACAGGTAATCTAAGATATAAAGGATTTATAAATCAGTCTTTTGAGAATGAGAACGAACATTTGTTCAAGATTTATAATTCTCAAAGTAATGAGATCGTTGGATTTCAGTCAGGAAAATTAATTAATCAAAAGGAAGCTCAAATGTTTTTAGGTGGCTTATGTAAGGATTATCAGCAAAGTTTGTCGGGAATAAATTATGAGTTGTATTTTGCCGAGTTGGTTCGGCGTGGTTTTTTCATGTTGCGCATTCTAATGTCGGGTAAAAGCTTTCGCCATTTAAATTTTGAGATAAAGGGCTACGATTACCAAATTGAAGGAAGCAAGGTAGTATTGCGAAAAATCTGCAAGAATCAATAATGAAATAACCGGGTATTTAGTAATACGCTATTTGCCATAATAAATAAATGAAGCCCAATAATACGGTGCTGCTAATACCGGATTCTCTTTGTTGTTAATGAATTGTCTCTTGGTTTTATTGATGGCAGCAGAATAGTGCATCTCTTTATTTTTTACCTTGGAATAGAATATGGCCATGAAATCTGCCGTAGAACGATCTGGTACCTGCCACAATGAAACAGATAAACCATTGGCACCTGATATTATGAAAGACTGCGCCAAACCTACTAAGCCTTCGCCAGAATATGCATCTCCCATGCCTGTTTCGCAACCGGATAAGTTTACAAAGTCCGATTCAATATTTAGCTTACTAATTTCGTGTACATTTAAAAAACCATCTTGCTCATGGTCTTCAGGAAAAACAATAGCACTTAGTTCCGGGTGATGTTTGACAAATATCCCGTGTGTTGAAAAATGTAAAATCCTGTAATCTGCCAGGTCATTACTTACTGACAAGTCTTTAATCTTTGATTCTGTTACATCGTTCCATTCAATAAAAATACCATCCGGATAGATTTCTTTTATTTGCTTTAGCTCGTATTCACTGCCTGGTAAGTGCGACCATGAAATGTCCTGAAGAAGATTATTAATGGAGTCGGTGCTCAGGTTTAATCCCAATGTTCTCAAACTTTGAACACTGCCGTTTTTTCTATGATCATCATTTTTGTAATTAGGATTACCCAATGCCAGTATCTCATTTTTTTCTTCGGTGTATTCTCTTTTATTTAAATAGTCCCAAACTGAGATGGACTGCACATATTTAATGTCGAAACTTTCAATAAGATAGTTCCCCTCATCGTCAATTAGTGTTTCGAATGGGAGGTAACCAAGCACTGCATCTGGTATTATTACTAATTGCTGTTTATTGGTTAGTTTCTCTGAAAAAGGTTTAATTAGGAATTGATATAAAAGGTTGGCTACTTTTTCCGTTTGCACTTTTTGTTGCTTTGTAGGCAGAGGAATCTGCAGCAGCTCACGGTAGTAGGAAATTATGTTCACATATAAAAGCTCGGATACTGCGGTTGAGAAATCCTTTTCAATGCCAATGAGTTTAGTGTATTTCTTCTCCTCGAGATGTTTCTTTAGGTAGCTTCTAAATGCCTCGTCCTCTAACATAGACTTGAAAACCTTTTCATTTTCTTCTCTGTTTCCAGTAATGCCGTTGTGATCAATTTGCAGGCAAAGTGTTTTCAAGTAGAGCTGGTTAGTGTATGTTAGTAATATCATGTCATCGGGAATGTTTTCCGTGATACTTTCAAGTTTCGGAAATTCCATCTCAGAATCGTTACCACTTATTTGCTCTTCCAGCCATTTCGACTTTGAAAGTTCACCGATGCTATAGCAAGTATCCAGCGCATTCATGTTAAAATAGTTTTGCTGGATAAGATTATAGATGCCGATTTCACTTTCCATATAAATCTTGCGTGCTTCGGGTTCGGCGGTCTTTCTAATTTGTTCCTTAAGCTCAATGCTCTTCAGCCAGTATTTGTTACAATTATGAATGTCTTTTTTGCTTTTATAGTATTTGCCTAAGCCATAGTAGATATCTGATAGTGCATTCAATTTTTGGTTCTCTTCAAAATAATTGATCGTTTCTTCTACCAAATCAATATACAAGGCTTCCTGTTTTAAGATTCGATAAAAGTGACTCAGGTTGTACATGGTGGTTGCTGTACCATGATCGTATCCAATGCTTAAGGCAAGAATAAGATTTTGGTCAAAACATTTTTTAGCTTCCTCGTAATCTTTAAGCCCAAACTGAATGGCTCCTTTTTTTGTATTAAAAGCGTATTTATGATGATTTGTTTTGTCAACTTTCTCAAGAATCTCAAGTCTTCTATTGGCTTCCTCAAAGTTTCCGTTGCCCGAGTTTATTTCAAGAATATAGGCATGTGCATAAAATGCAATATTAGAAAGTAGGGTGTTTTGAGTGGCTTCAATAATTGATTCATAAAGCTCTAATGCCTGATCAGTTTGCTTTTGATCTTGCAGATTGTGGGCTATGCGACGTTGCAGAATGTAATATCCATAGGAATAGTCTGCTTCAAGGTTCTGGGCCAGCAGCGATTCAGCTTCTTCGATAGCTTTGTCGAAATCGCCCAGCAAGGCCATTGAATAAAGTTTTAAAATTACTGCGTCAGCGTGGCCAACGGTGTCCTTTTCATTTTTATATATTTTGGAAAGATTCGTAGCTTTTACAATCGCTTTTGAGTAGTCGTCTTGTTGTAAATGCAGGATAATTTCAAATTCGCTATATTTTCTTTGATAGCTCGGATCGGACGCCGATTTAACAAACAATTCAAATTCGTGCATATGGTCCAATAAATTGCTGTTGTCTTTTTGTTCCAATAATAATTCCGTTTCAGCAATCATTAATCCGAATTTGTATTGGTCATCAATTGTTTTCTGACGATTACATTTGGCTAATAGTTTCGATGCTTTTTCAAATTCCCAGTTGCTTATGTAATTATTCAGCAGTATAATATTAAGTTTCTGAATGAGTAACGAATCCTTTGTATGCTTAATAAGTTCTTGCGTTTTGCTTAATAAGGGTTGTTCGTATTGTTTGAATTTTAAGTGTTGATAATTAAGTCTGCAAATATTGGCTCTTGTTTGAGCGTTTTTGTTGTCAATATTTTTAGTAAGATTTTCAATAGTAATAAGAAGCTCATTTGTCGTTTTAATCTTCTTTTGATGCAGGTATACATCTGTAATTAACTCTAGAGTTATAAGCTGTTCATTTAAATTTTCGGTATTCTTCCAGTAGTCGTGTGCCTTATAAAGAGCATCAAGCGCCTCGTTTGTATTCCCTGTTTTAAAGAAACAAGTGCCAAGCGAACGGTAAACTTCGGCATGAGCGTCCTTAATTTCCAATTCAGTGGCAATCGCTAAATAGTTCTGAAAGTTGCCTATTGCCTCCGAATAGTTGTATTCTTCCAGCTGACTACTAGCTGATTCAAGGTATTTATCAAGCAATCGCTCTTTGTTTAAAATGCAACTGCTAAATAGAAGGATGACGATAAAACTTATTGATAATCTACGCATTAAGAATGAGTTTCAAATGAAGTTTGGACAATAATGGCAAATGTATAAATTTGACACTACAAACAATAATAAAATAAATCGCATTTAGTTCAAAATCATGGGTCACGTTTTTTAGGTTTTTGTTATTAAGTAGTAAAGACCGATAAATGGATTCTGAGAGTAGAAATAAGCGCATAGTGAAAGTTGTGCATGAAGCTGAAAAGTATCTTTCAAGAACTTCAAAATGGTGATGAAAGTGGCCTGATAAAAGTCTACCAGAGATTTGGTGACGAGTTTGTTGGGTATGCCAAAAAGAAATATGGCATCGATAATGATAATGCACGCGACTTTTTTATCGAATCGGTTATTGAGTTCAGACGAAATGTTGTTAATGGAAAGCTTAGTCAATTGGATGGTAATGTTAAAACTTACCTGTTTACAATTGGACGAAACTTGATTCTTAATCATATCAGAGAAAATAAACTTGATTATGTTGCTGATATGAAAGACTACCAAAGTGAAAGTCAGGAATCGCATCAGGAAGTACTTGAAAAAAGAGAATTTGTACTTAGTTTTTCAAGTGTGTTTAAACAGCTACCGGAGAACTGTTACGAAATATTGAAGTTGTTTTATTATCAGAACATGACAAACAAACAGGTGCAGCAAAAACTGGCGTATCAAAGTATAGAGACTGTTAGAACCAGAAAATATAAATGCACCAGGAAGTTGAAACAACTTATTTCGGATCAAAACATGTTTGATATTTAAAAACCTCATAATGAAAACTACCGATCAATTTGATGATTATCTTTTTAATAGGTTAGAGGAAAATGAAAGACTCAACTTTGAAAAGGAATTATCAGAAAATAAACAACTAGCTGATGAATTTGACTTGCATAAAAAAATGCATTCCCTCATTAACGAATATGAAGATGAAAAACTAAGGAAGAAATTGAAGGCAAGTTCGATAAGACAATTTGGTAGTGCAAAAGTTAGAACGCTTACTGTGGCAGCATTGTCTATTGCAGCTTCATTTGTTATTATTTTTAATCTTTGGATAAATAATACTGATTCTGTTAATCCGATTCTTTCAGATAATACTCAATCTGTTTCCTATTTGGATAAATATTTTGAGGCACCAGTAAATTATTTAATGCCTGAGACGCGAGGTGATACCAATAAAAGTGAATTGGCCCGAGCACTTTCATATTACGACAAAAAGGAATACCAGAAATCTGTTGATATTTTTAATACCATCTTGTTAGCAGAGACAGATGACAGAGTTAAGTTTTATGCAGGAGCTGCCTTTCTCCTGAATAAAGATACTGCCAGAGCAAAGCAGCTTTTTGAAGAGGTAGAGAAAGAAGAAGGCTACTTTACTGATGCTATTGTGTTCTATCTTGGCTTGATATATCTAGATGAGCAACAAGAGAAAAAAGGTGTGACACAAATGCAAAAGGTAAAGGACGGAAAGAGTAAATTCAAGAAGGATGCTGAAGCCATACTCGATTCAATTGCTATCAAAGAATAGCAAGAGTCAATTGCTTATTTCGTGACCATATAAAAAATCTCCACTTAAAAAATGATGAAAGCGCCTTTTATTTGTGCTATTTGTTAAGTCAGAACTTAAAAAGTTTTAATTTTGGCAAATAAATACTTAAATAAAAAATAGCTTCGTATGGATAAGTTCTCTGCGTTAGGAAATAACGAGATTTCTGCAATTGATAATCTATATAAGGAATACTTAAATAACCCTGATTCGGTTAGCGATGATTGGCGACAATTTTTTGTTGGATTTGAGTTTGCACGAAAGAACTACGATACAGAAGATGTCTCACAATCTGATTATGTAGATAAAGAGTTTAAAGTGATCAACTTAATAAACGCGTATCGCAAGAGAGGTCACCTTTTTACAAAAACGAATCCGGTTCGTACACGACGAAAATATTTTCCTACACTAGATATTGAAAATTACGATCTTGCTGAAGAAGATCTGGATAAAGTATTTCAGGCTGGTAAAGAAATTGGGATTGGCAGTGCAACGCTTAGAGAAATTATCACTCATCTAAATCAAACCTATTGTCATAGCATAGGGGTTGAATATTTGTTTATCCGGGAAGAAAGCGTTGTAAGCTGGCTTCAAACAAAAATGGAACTGGTTCGAAATGTGCCTGATTTTCCATCACAAGAAAAGAAGGATATTTATGCCAGATTAGTACAGGCTGTTGGATTCGAAAAGTTTATTCATAAAAAGTTTGTTGGGCAAAAACGTTTTAGCCTCGAAGGTTCAGAGGTTCTTATTCCAGCTTTGGACAGAATTATTGAGAAAGGAGCCGATCTTGGCATCGAAGAGTTTGTTATTGGAATGGCACATAGAGGAAGACTAAATGTGCTGGCCAATATCATGCAAAAGCCTTACGAGAATATTTTTAAGGAGTTTACCGGAAATGAATATGAAGAAGGTATTTCTCTTGGCGATGTGAAATATCATCTCGGTTACGTAAGTAAAATTACGGCAGACAACGGTAAAGAAGTTACTTTGAATCTGGCTCCAAATCCTTCGCACCTAGAAACTGTGTCAGCGGTTATTCAAGGGATTTCCAGAGCAAAGATTAATAATGAATATGCAAATGATTATAGCAAACTTGCACCGATTGTAATTCATGGAGATGCAGCTATAGCAGCACAAGGCATTGTTTATGAAGTGGTGCAAATGTCACAGCTCGAAGGTTATAAAACCGGAGGTACCATTCATTTGGTGATTAATAATCAGGTTGGTTTTACAACCAATTATCTAGAGGGCAGATCGAGTACTTATTGTACAGATGTTGCTAAGGTGATTAAGTCTCCAATATTTCACGTAAACGGTGATGACGTTGAGGCTTTAGCATATGTTATTAAGTTAGCCATGGAGTTCCGTCAGCGCTTTAATCGCGATGTATTTATTGATATATTGAGTTATCGTAAATATGGACATAACGAGGGCGACGAGCCACGCTTCACACAACCAACACTTTATAAAGAAATAGAAAAGCATCCAAACACAAGGGATATTTATAGCCAGGATTTAATAGCGGAGAAGGTGTATGCCAAGGACGAAATTAAATCACTCGAGAAGGAATTTAATGATTTGCTTGAAAGTAAATTATCTGAATCGAAAAATATCAAGAAAGTGAGAATGCAGCGCTTTCTGGAAAATCAGTGGAAAGGCTATAAATATGCCGATGATGAGAATGTGTTTGAGAAAGTTCAAACTGGCTTAAGTAGAGAAGTGCTTTGTGATTTAGCTGATAAGATAACATCTACACCCGACGATAAAAAGTTCTTTAAGAAAATTTACAAGCTGCTTGCCGACCGTAAAAAGATGGTTGATAATGATAAACTTGATTGGGCGCTTGGAGAATTACTAGCCTATGCAAGCCTGGCAACAGAAGGTTATGCGGTTCGCCTAAGTGGACAGGATTCAGTTCGTGGAACTTTCTCTCATCGACACGGTGCGTATACTTTAGAAGGTACCGATCAAAAATATTATCCGTTAGGAAAGTTAACAGAAGATCAGGCTCCGGTGCATATTTACAATTCCCTGCTCTCAGAGTATGGAGTACTGGGATTTGAATACGGACACGCCTTAGCATCTCCTAAAACACTAACCATATGGGAAGCTCAGTTTGGAGACTTTTATAATGTTGCTCAGGTAATCATCGATCAGTATTTGAGTTCAGCCGAAGATAAATGGGGTTTGATGAATGGATTGGTGCTTTACTTACCGCATGGTTATGAAGGGCAGGGACCGGAGCATTCAAGCGCAAGAATGGAACGATTCCTTGGTTTGTGCGCTGGTAATAATATGCAAATTGTAAATGTTACCACACCAGCTAATTTCTTCCATCTACTGCGTCGACAGGTTAGACGAGACTTTATGATACCTTTGGTTTGTTTTTCTCCAAAGAGCCTGTTGAGACATCCACGCTGTGTTTCTACTCTGGATGAATTTGAGAATCAAACTTTCCAGGAAGTAATTGAAGATAATGATGTTGATGTGAAGGAGGTTCGAAGATTGGTTTTCTGTACAGGAAAAATCTATTATGAATTACTCGCCAAAAAGGAAGAGTTTAAGGCAAGAGATCTTGCTTTGGTTAGGATTGAGCAAATCAATCCATTTCCTCTTGAGCAGGTAAAGAAAATAATATACAGGTATCCGAATAATATGTTAACTCTTTGGGTGCAAGAAGAACCAGAAAATATGGGTGCCTGGGACTTCATTAAAAAACAGCTACACGAATTTGATGTAGAACCGGTGAGCAGATTAACAAGTGGAAGTCCGGCGGTTGGTTTAAATCAATTGCATGTAAGAGGTCAAAATGAATTAATAAATAAGGTGTTTAGAAAGTGTGATTGTGAATTGCAAAATGTTTATTGCGGCTTGCAATGTGTTATTGGACAATCACGTGAAAAGATAATGAAACAGCATCGCTATATTTTCGAAGAATAAATTGAAACAGGATAACAAATGATAGTTGAAATAAAATTACCAAGTCCGGGAGAATCAATTACTGAAGTGGAAATTGCCAGTTGGATGGTTGATAATGGTGATATCGTTGAAAAGGATCAGGAGATTGCGGAAATTGAATCAGATAAAGCAACACTGCCGCTAATGGCTGAAGAAGGAGGCAAAATTGCTCTTTTGAATGAAGCCGGCGATACAGTTGCTGTAGGTGCTGTAGTTTGTACAATTGATACAAGTTTTGCAGGTGAAGCATCAACGAAGGAAAATAAAGAAGAAGTTGTTGTTGATGCAGTAAAAGAAGCTAAACCCGCAAAAGCAGTTGAGATAGCTTCAGAAGGTATTGAGAGCAAAACATATGATAAGGTTAAGCTTAGCCCCGTTGCAAAGAGGATTATGGAGGAGAATAATCTGAATGTCGACGACGTTATCAATGGCTTAAAACGTATTGGTAAGCATGAAGTTCAATCCATATTAAATGCACCTGCGTCACCTGGTACTCAGATTCCTGATAACACAGAGGAGATGAGCCGAGAATTGGATCGTCAGAAAATGTCTTCTTTAAGAAAGAAACTGAGCAAGCGCTTGGTTGCAGTTAAGAATGAAACTGCCATGTTAACTACCTTTAATGAAGTTGATATGTCGGCGGTAATGGAGCTACGCAAAAAGTATCAAAAGCAGTTTGTTGAGAAACATGGCATTAAGCTTGGCTTTATGTCATTCTTTACAAAAGCTGCATCCTTAGCGCTTAAGTTGCATCCGAATGTGAATGCAATGCTCGATGGCGAAGAATTAGTATTTCATAAATACAGCGATGTTGGTATAGCCGTTCAAACACCAAAAGGTTTAATGGTGCCTGTTTTGCGAAATACGGAGTCTAAGTCATTGGCAGAAATAGAGCAGGATCTCATGGCCTTGGCTACCAAAGCACGAGCTGGTAGAATTTCGCTTGATGATATGACAGGAGGCACTTTCACCATTACCAACGGTGGCGTTTTTGGCTCGCTTTTATCAACACCAATAATTAACCCGCCACAGTCAGGCATTCTCGGAATGCATAATATTGTTGAGCGTCCGGTTGCTGTTAATGGTAAAGTTGAGATACGTCCAATGATGTACATAGCTTTATCATACGATCATCGTGTAATCGATGGTAAAGATTCTGTTGGATTTCTTGTGAAAATTAAAGAATTCATTGAAAACCCAAACAGCATGTTGTTTGGAGGTGAAAGTCAGGAGTCGCTCCTGCTTCAACTATAAAGAGATAAAAACAAAAAAAGGGTTAGCCTAACTCGCTAATCCTTTCTAGTTTTGGAATATCTAATATCTTTATTCTTCTTCCATCTAAGGCAATAACCTTTTCATTTGCAAAAGTTGAAAGTGTACGAATTGCATTTGATGTTGTCATGTTCGATAGATTGGCAATGTCTTCTCTTGATAAGTACACTTTAAGTGTTGTATGATCTTCTTCAAAACCATAGGTGTCTCTAAGGAATAACAGTGATTCGGCCAATCGACCACGAATGTGCTTTTGTGTTAAAGTAACTGTTCTGTTTGTGGAGAATCCAAGCTCAGAAGCTAACAAGTTTAAAAAGGTAAGCGCCAAATCGCCGTTGGCTTTAATGATTTTAAACAGACTTGATTTGTCGAATATGCAGATGGCTGCATCTTCAATGGCAACAGCTGAAGCCATGTATTTTTGATTAGCAAAAATTGCCCTAAATCCGATAAATCCAATCGGTTTTGCCATTCTTACTATCTGCTCTCTTCCTCCAACGCCCTCTTTAAAAATTTTAACCTTACCTCTTGTTAAAGTGATCAAACCTGTTGGCTTGTCGCCTTCTTTATAAATAATCTCACCTTTCTTGAAAAACTGACAAGTATGGTTGTTGGCAAGTATCTCTTTTTCTTTAGGGGATAGAGAGTAAAAAACGGAATCTTTGTTCTCTAAGCAGAGTTCACAATTTTCATCTCTGAACATCATATATGTATCTATATTAATATGTTTCGCAACTATGTTTTACAACAGCAAAGGTAGTATTTGTACCATGATAAAAAAAAAAACACTGTTTTTTCTTAAAAGTTTCATAATAGCTAGTTCATGTTTATTATGATTCATAAGTTTTGCTAAATTTGTCAAAAATGCTTAATAATTAAAAAACAACTTATTATGAGAAAAATTTTATCTCTATTTATGCTTGTGTTTGTTGTTGGAGCTTTGAATGCCCAGCAAATAAACAAAACGTTCATGCCTACAAAGTGTTCAAATGCCGTGGAGCATTTAACTAAGGCTGAAGCTACAAATGACACACGTGCCTATGGTGATGTTTATTATGAACAAGACTTTGGTGGTGGAGCTATCCCTGCAGACTGGGATATTTATGAAAACTCAACTCAGGGTTATAACTTTATTTGGACTGACAGTCCTGTTCCTGGTCCTGGTGGACAGTATGTAACTGGTACTCCTGCTTTTGAATCAACGACTGTTTCCAATGGTTATTTATGCTTACCTGGCGATGAATACAATGCAAACAATGCTAATTTTATCGACATGGATGCCTATGCTGAGTTGCCAATGTTTAACTTTGATACTGCCATTGCGGTAACAATGATGTTTGAACAGTATTACAGATATTGTTGTGGTACACCAACAATCGTTGTTCAGGTTAGTAATGATAATGTTACATGGACAGACTTTGATGTTTCAACTGGAACAGCGAACAACGTATCAACTGACAATCCAGATATAGTAAGGATAAATATTACATCGGTAGCCGCTGGTTATTCAACAGTTTATATTCGTTTCCATTATGCTGATGTTTCTCATTACTACTGGGCAATTGACGATATTAAGTTAGTTGAAGGTGCTGCCAATGATCTTAAAATTGATGAGACTTATATTACTTCAATTACAGATTTTGGTGCGCAAGGTATAGGTTTTAATGGTTACTACGCTAAGTTACCTTTATCACAGATAACTCCAATGTTCTTCCAGGCTGATGTATTTAACAACGGTTATGTTGATCAAACAAATGCTATTATGACAGCAACTGTTTCTGATGCCAGTGGTGTTATCTTTACAGGTGACGATACTACAGCTGTTATTGCAAGTGACTCAACAAGCTCTATGGTTTCTGAGTGGTTTACCACTACTACAGTTGGTACCTATGAAGTGGAGATGGATGTAACTCAGGATCAAACTGAACAGTATCCGGATGATAATTTCTATGGTCCAGAGGACTGGGAAATTACAACCAATGACATTATGGTTCACGACAAGTTCTATTCAAGAAATTTAGGTCCTGGTAGTTATACCGACGGTACAGATGGTGACTTGATTGGTGCAGACTTTACTTTCTCAGCGAACACTGAAGTTAAATCATTATCAGTATTTGTTGATTACAGATCAGCTGTTGATGGTATTATCATCGGTCAATTATATTCATACGATGCAGGTTCTGCAGTTCTTAAGATTGAATCAGAAGAGC
>JBFHES010000085.1:0-16194 GCA_041584015.1 Bacteroidales bacterium | reverse complement strand
TTGCTTATAGGCTTGCTTTTCCCTTTTCGCAGTCGCTACCTTTTTATTAATTTCCAATATTGATTTTTGTGGTTCACCCTCTTTGGCCGTAAATACATTAATGTCTATATCTCGCTGCACACTTCGTGGTAATGATCTTTTCAAACCATCCAGGTAAAACTTCTCGGTTTTACCTTCGCACCCAATGAGTATACGTTTCTTGCTTAAACTTCTTCTCTTATTCTCCTTTCTGTAGGTCATCCTCAAAGTTTAAATCGGGTTCATACAAAATAGGAGTCGCACCAAAGCGTCCGCTTAAATACCACTTATCGTAAGGCACATCTTTACGCACACCCTCTACCTGCGAGAGTGAAAATAATTCAGTTGCGCCGTTTTTATCTTTTTCGGTAAACCATATCTGATCTCGTCGGAAGAGCTCGTTACTGAGTAAGCTGCTTGCATGGGTTGAAAAAATCAATTGTGCATTCTTCACATTCACCTCAGGATCGTGGAAAAGTCGAATTAGTTTTTCTACAATATGTGGATGCAAGCTTTTTTCGAATTCATCAATAATCATTGGAGTGCCTTTTCGGAAATGATCGAGTAAGAACAAGGCCAACATAAACAGGTTCCTTGTTCCAGAAGATTCCTGTTCCAAAGAGAATTCAATGAATTTACTTTTCTTTGTAATAGGATCGTGAATTTCATGCAAAGTAACCAACTCAGATTCCAAGTTCGGTGCATCCTTTAATTCAAAATTAACACCCTCCATTTCCTTGTCAGTTAGCAAGCCCATCAACTTGCTGCCCCTTGTGTTCTTCTTTATTTTTAGAGAATGTATTCCAACATCCAAAGCTGTTATAATCCTCTCAAAACGTCCAAAGATTAACTCACCTTCTGTTTTAAGCGCAGATCCAATAATTGAAGCAGGAGAAAATTGTTCTGAAAAATAAATAAGAATGGCGTATGCAGAATTGAAATTAGAAAAGTAACTATAGATATTTATCAATTTCTCTATTTTCTCATTCGCAGCTTTTGATAAGTATAGCTGATTATCTAACAGGCGATTCTCAATGCTTTTCTTCTCTCCCTTTAATACCGTTCCGTAGCGAAACTTGTTGGTCTCTGTTCGCTCAAAAACTCTTACTTTTTGTCCTTTGGGATAGTAAAATAATTTCTCAGTTTGTATACAATCCGCATCACATGCAATAGCATATACATAACGAACCTCTTTTATCAAAAACTCTAATTCAAAAGTAGATGGAAGCTTACCCGACTTATTATCTAAAAGGAAAGGATCGTAGAGCTTTATCTTATCATTCAACTTATGGTCTGATGAAGACTGGATAAGCTCAATGAATCCTGTAAGTGCATTTAATACATTAGATTTACCCGAAGCATTTGCACCATAAATAACAGCAGAACGCAGGCATTTTGCCTTATCCCCAACATCTACAACATTATTCGAAAGCTCCTTGTAGCTTTTTACAGGCAATAAGCTCAAGGTAACTTTATCCCTTATGGAACGGTAATTCGAAACGGAAAATGACAACAACATATAAAATAATATTAAATTTTGCGTATATCACACAAATATAAGCCTAATTTTTAAATCATCTATGAAAATACTTTTATAAAGAACACTTACTTCACCATTACTATCATAAACAAAACCAGCTTTATTAGCACCTCCTACCTCAAGTCTTAAAACAACAATGTGAGCATTTTTACCTTTAAGTGCAAAATTATATACAACAACACCTAAAACATCACCTAAATAAATAGAATTTTAACACATAACATCAAAATGATTAAAAAGAGCCTTAACTCCACTTCTTAAGTTTTTCATTTTGTCCTGATTGCCTATAAGCAAATGGTGTTTTGTTTCTTCTACAAACAGACTTTACATCATCCCACCAACGAACTAAGTGCTTAAAGGTGTTCCAAAAACTCATTCCACTTTTAGGATTATGGAGAAAAATAATTCCGACTCCACAATTTTGATACAGTTCCTTTTGATGCCTGTTTGACTGTATCCTTCTATCATTTGTAATTACAATACCATTCTCATCTCCTACCTTTGGAATCCACTCTTCATCCAAACAGCCTTCTCCGAATTCTTCCTTTATGGACAATACTTTAATTGGCTTTTTCTCGCCAATATTAAGATGATCCTGAATGGCATTAAAAGCCTTTGCAAATTGAGGTGCAAGATTTTCGTCTATATATACCTTAAGCGGCTCCTTTACAGAATTCGATTGCATTTTTCACTTGTTTAGTAGTTAACTGATAAACCTCTGCTAAAAATTTAATTTTATCTCCTGCCATGTACATACTATATATAGTTTCGGGGTAAACATTTGTGTTATCTATAACAGGAAGTCCGAATTTCCGGGCAGGATCGCATAAAATACTATTCTTTTTTCCAAGTGGCCACAACTTAGAGGCCAAGGAGTTAGCATCAAAATCTAATTTTTTAAAAAAGATTCGAATAAAGTCTAAGCTAAATTGTTTAGACACATCTAATGAATAAATCTCTCTATTGGTCGTCTCGAAATACACCTTTCTACCATCAGTATTAATTCCGTCTAAGATTTCGGAATGTGCGAAAGGGAATGGTGTATTATATTGGTTAGCAAGAATCGTATGAGCTTCAATTATCCTTGGAGACTTTACTCCCACACTGCTGAGTTGATAGAACGTATACATTTCAACCAAGGTATGAAAGTTAATTGCCTTTGAGGAATCGACAGTCCAAGAATACTTTGATTCAAACTGCTTCCCCATTGCATCGTCCCAGAAATTAGACACCCACTTGTTAACAAGAGAATTTCTTAACCCGAGGATTCTTGACACATCTGGCATCGAATAAACACCATAGCCAAGCTTTAAATTATTATTCATATCCATAGCACTATGCAACTAATTCTTTATTTAACTCTTCCAACACTTGCTCCATTTCCCCACCAAACAGTTGGTGAATTTTTCCACGTCCGCCTTGTGCATCAAAAGGAGTGTAATCCAAATCATCCATTTCAATATGATAGGAGCTTACAACATGGTCTTTAATCATACGTAACCAATCCATTTGCTCCGCACTAAACCGATTGTGTTGTCCTGCGTTTTGCTTGAAAATCCAAGTTTTAAAGTTATCGTCAATGGTCTTATCGAATGGTTTTAGTTCTTTGTCGATGCCACAAGCCCGACGGATTAAAGATACTAAAGCGGTTAATTCATTATGGGGTTGTGTGCTTTTTACCCTTTCAATGGCGGTATAAGCATTCCAAACGTAATCGGGTGCCAACATTGGCTTCTCAAGTCTTAACTTCTCCATCACGTCCTTTATCATCGTAAAGGTAATATCGCGGCGCATGTATGGTTGATCGTAGAAAATGCTTAATGCTTTTATTTCATCTTTATTCTGATTAAGGTACTCAGTAAAATCTTTTATAGTCTCTGCTGCCTTTTCTGTAGTAAAGCTGTCCCATTCCGATTTGGTTACCGTATCGATGTTAACACCGTCAATTATCTGTTCATGTTCTCTACGCACATTCTCCAGGTACTCATTTAGCTTTCCATTAAAAGTACTGGACGCCTGTTTTATTAAATCTTGTTGAGCTTTATTTTTCGCTTCCTCATAATGGGCGGGTGTTCTGTCTTGTTCTGGAATTGTCGAAATCTTCTCTTCTACCTTGTTTTCAATTTCATCGGCATCGAAAGCAGAAAGCAGTTCTTTAGTAATTTGCTTGAGATTTTTACCTCCAGAGTATTCCAGTAATTTGTCTTTCTCCTTTTCTGTAATTTGTTTCTCCAAGCGTATGAGTCGATTGGCTAAGGATAAAAATAAATCTTCATCCTGAACACCAATATTAACAGCTCCTAACAAATCTTTCATCTGAATAGATGGCTTACGTTCCAAAGGTCGGCTATCGGTTTTCTTCGATTTAGTTGCCCCCACCGCATCAACAATAACAAAATGGGTTTTACTATTTGCAGTACGTGTAACCTGTAAAAACTTATCCTTATCGATGGTACGCGTTCCTCTTCCTTTCATTTGCTCAAAGTAGTTAATGCTTCTTACATCGCGCATGAATAGCAGCACCTCTAATGGCTTAACATCAGTTCCGGTTGCAATCATATCAACGGTAACTGCAATCCGCGGGTAGTAAGAATTTCGAAATCTATTAAGCACTGATTTAGGATCGTCTTTCGCTTTGTAAGTTACCTTTTTACAAAAGTCATTACTTTCGTCAAACTCCTCTCTGATGATATTAATAATATCATCTGCATGGCTATCAGTTTTCGCAAAGACCAATGTTTTAGGCACCTCGTATTCGCCATTCTCGTCAAACCGATTTGGAAATATTTCTGTTTTTAATGCCTGCCGATACTCCCGAATAATGTGCCTGATTTGACTCGGATTAACAACTTTTTTGTCCAAGTCATTCTTTTCATACGTCGTATCCTCGTCTTCCTGTTGCCAGCGTTTTTTGCGAGTGAGCTTATCTCTTCGATCTACATACCAACCTGCTTTAATGGTTTCTCCCTTCTTTGAGATCTCTGTTTCTATGCTATAAACATCGTACGGGACGTTTACACCATCTGTCACGGATTCCTCATAAGTATACTGACTTACCACATTCTCGTTAAAAAAGCCAAATGTTCTTTTATCAGGTGTGGCTGTCAGGCCTATTAAAAAGGCATCAAAATAATCCAATACCTGTTTCCATAAATTGTATATAGAACGATGGCACTCGTCAATGACAATAAAATCAAATTGCTCAATGGGTACCTTGGAAGTGTATTCAACAGGTACGGCCCTTCTTCTATTGGTTTGTTGTTGCAGCCAAGTATTTTCATTTGGATTTTCATTTTCGGCACTTTCGTCTAACTCCTCTCCCTTCAGAATTGAATACAGGCGCTGTATGGTGGAAATACATACCTGACTATCAGATGCTATATGACTTGTGGATAAGCGCTGTACATTATACAACTCAGTAAACTTTCGATTATCATCCGTAGGCTGATAGGTCATAAACTCCTGTTCGGCTTGTTCTCCCAAGTTCTTTGTATCGACAAGAAACAATACCCGTTTTGCATCGGCATGTTTAAGTAGTCTATAAACAAAAGTACAGGCCGTAAAAGTTTTCCCTGCCCCTGTAGCCATTTGAATAAGTGCTTTTGGTCTGTTCTTTTTAAACGATTCTTCCAGCCGTTCAATAGCAACAATCTGCGCAGGACGTAGACCATTCGGATCTAATTCAGGAATCTGAACAAAACGACTTCTGAGGCTTGAGCCATTTTTCAACCATTCGGCAATTGTGTGTGGTTGGTGAAAACTAAATACATTCCGTCCTCGTGGCTTAGGATCTCTATAATCGGTAAATCGAGTTATAATGCCGGTACTTTCATACACAAACGGCAGTGGATCGTTATTCAGATATTTAAGTTTTGCGTCAGCGTAATCTTTAGACTGATCTTCAACAACTGTTAAGTGTTGTCCTTCCTCTTCACGTTTTGCTTCTATTATTCCAACAGGCTCCCGATCAACAAACAACACATAATCAGCTGGCCCAACATCTGTCTGGTACTCTCTTACTGCAACTCCTTTGTTTGCCGATAAATCAATTGTCTTTTTTGATTGCACCAACCACCCAGCATCTTCTAGCATCTGGTCGATTCTGTCACGGGCAATTTGTTCAGGGTTTTGGTTAATTTTTGCTGCCATATGTTTTGAATGTAGTCTTATAATTAGAAATAAAAAAGACATACTCAGCTAGATCTTTAAATCAGCTAAACATGTCTTCCCTTATCCTTTACAGCACTTTCGTGATGTTTAACAAATGTAGTAAAAAATGCGATTATACATGCTTATTCTATCATAATTTAAAAAAGTTAAAAGTCATAATTAACTATCTTTTTGTTTTTATATCGGTGCTTGTAGCTTTTATTTGTGCTAAATATGGAGTTAATGGATCGCACTGATAACCTAATGCGATGCTATCAGATCACCTTCAATATGAAAAGAAAATATTGCTAAAAATCCAGAATCTTATCTAACGCTTCGTCTTCGTTCTTTGTTATAAAGTTAGCTTGATAATTCAAAGTAGTTGTCAAACTTGAATGGCGATACAGCTTTTTCAATAATTGTGGTGGAATTTTATCACCGGTGATGTTACCAAAAGTGTGCCTGGAAATATGATTTGTGATTTTTTTTTCGATACCAGCTAGGGCTGCAATACGACTTAGGTATTTATCGAATTTCTTCGTGGCTGATTTTATTTTTCGAAAAGCATCTTCTGGATCATCCGGCTTTGCTTTTTTTAGCTCTGGGAATATATAGTCTTCTGAAGATTGTTTATCTCTAATATAATAGTCGAGTATGCGCAATGCCTTTTCTGGTATTTTTAATGAATCAGCTTTCTTGTTTTTACCCATTGCGTACCCAAGGCGATTTTCATGCACATCTGACCATTTTAGTCTCAGTAGGTCGCTTACTCGAATACCGGCCATGTAAAATGAAAACAACCAAGCATTTCTTATGTGATTTATAGTAGATCCATACTCTAAATCAAGCTTTTCAATTGCCAATATCTCATTCTCGGATAATCCAACCTTAACGCTCTCAGGAAATTTAATCCTAACTTTGTTTTTTCCAAAAGGGTAGTGCTTAGCATCCACTATTTCTTCTCTAATTGCCTGATTAAATAGCGTCCTTATTACCACCAAATTATTTACAATACTCCTGTCTGATAGCGGTCTTTTGAGTTTCTTGAGGTAGGCTTTAAAATTATTCAACTCCAATTCTGTGATTTCGGAGAATAGGAAGTCTTTACGTCCCATGAAATTATTGAAGTGCTTGATGCGAGCACTATCAGATGAATGTTGACTAAGCTTATTGCTATCCTTCAGGTTTTTAAGATAATTGTACGAAAACTCGTAAAAGGTAATTTTCTCTTTAGGCTTTTTGATGTTGTTTTTAATTTGACTTGCGGAGACTACTTTTCCTTTTGCCTCCATTTCCATATACTTATCGTTTACCTTAGCTAACTTTTGAGCCAACAGATTATTAATCTTAACTGCATTGGGATGTGATTTTTTTACCTTAGAGTTCTCGTCATTCCAGTATTTAACATCAATGTACACCCCGGTTTGCAGGTAGGATGATTTTCTATTCTCAGTAATTCTGATTGCTATTGGGTATTTCCCTTCTGAATTTTTCTTCTTTCTAAGTACAACTTTTATAGATGCCATATTCCTGTTTTCTTTTCTGCAAAGATAATACATGGGTACAACATAGGTACAACAAATAGTGAATTAATTAAATATTTTTTGAAAGTATTAAATTCTTATTTTTTTCTATCTTGTTGAATATTAAGGTTGTTAGGTGTTTTGGTCTTTCAGTTTTTGTCATATTCTCTGGACTTAAAATCCAGTGACCTTTGCGGTCGTGCCGGTTCGATCCCGGCCCCGGGTACTTAGACACCCTTTGAAACGTTTGTTTTCAGAGGGTTTCTTTGTTTTTGGGATACAAATAGGATACAATAACATATAAAACTGGATCACTTGAACTTTCCGGTGGACTTTGATTTTTAAAATACCTAGGCAAGAAAAAGCTTGTTTTTGATCAGTGCCTTCATCGTTATGTTTAATGGTTGATAATTTTTAACAATTTCACGCAGATCTGTTGGATTTCATGTTATAAATCATGTTCCAGAAAGTTAAATAATACTTAATTTGCGAAGTATTACTTAATTAAATACTATGTACGGCGTACACAGAATGGGTGATAGAATTAAGACCAGACGAGAAGCTCTCGGTATGAGTGCCAGCGATCTGGCTAAAGCTATTGGCGTGACATCCAGCTCTATTTCCCAAATAGAAAGAGCGAAGTCATATCCATCTATTTTAACTCTCAAAAAGATTTCTGATGCTATGCAAACCACTGTTGGTGAGTTGATAGGTGAATATGAAACTTTATTAACCAATCCATTACTTAAGGTAAAGGATCGGAAGTTTGTTAAAAAAAATAAAAACGGCACCAAGCTATACTTGCTATCTAATCACGACCCAATAAAACATATGGATCCATTCATTGTGGAATTTACTGGTGATTCTGATTCTACCGGAATTATGAGTCCATCAAATCCTCGCCAGGAATTTTGCTACCTCATTAGCGGGCATTTAAAAGTTGAGCTGGGAGATAATGAATTTGAACTCCAACAAGGAGATAGCTTCTATTTTAAATCGAACCAGCAACATTTATTTATAAATGCAGGAGCAGAGCAATCAGAATTGTTATGGGTGGTAAATCAGCTGAGTACCTAACATACTATTCTGGAATTATACACTAGAGAATTCAATTCAAATAATTATACACAATTATAAAATCAAGAATCATTTAAAAAATAGGATTAAAATGGAATCATTTAAAGTTAAGGTTAAAGAAACCATTGCCAACAGTGCTTACACACAGGAGACAAAAGAAATTATGGAAGCCGAAGGCTTATTGCCAGAAGGTTTACTAAAAAGGTTACACGCGAATTTTCCTGCTCATTCAGGGATTATTCATGAAGAGAAAGTTCTTTTCACGGAGAAGGAGCATTACTCAGGATTAAAAGGTTTTCGCGAGATTGTTAAAATTCTGAACGACAATGGAATCGATATCGGTTTTATTGAGGAACGTGAGCTTTTTATAAAGATTTACCGTTTCCTTGCTACCAAGCATGTATTGAATTCAATCGATTGGAATAAGTTTGAGAAAGACTCATTGTTTCAACTAGTGCTGCCACAGCCGGAAATGATTCGTAAGGAGTTTACTCAAGCCTATCTAGCCACCGACTCTGAAGAGAAACGTGAAGAGATGGTGAATGAATACATTCGTAGTAATACCAATCCGCACGACGGAAACCAAAAGTTGAACAGACCATGGTACGAGGAGGAAGATGGAGAGATAATCACTTTAGAAGGTGGTCAGCATAAATATCCACAGTGCTCATTAATTTTTGATAAAACAACACAGAGCTGTTTTGCTTTTTGCACCTACTGTTTCCGTCACGCTCAGGTTCGTGGTGATGAAGATATGTTCAAGCAAAATGAAATTCAGCCAGTTTTAGACTATACCAAAAAACACAAAGAAATTACCGATGTATTGATTACAGGTGGCGACGGAGCTTACATGCCATTCGAGCGTTTGGAAGCTTACACACTTCCGTTTATCGAAGATCCGGAATTAATGCACATTAAAACATTGCGTATTGGATCACGTGCCTTATCGTTTCACCCTGAGTTGGTTTTAACTAAAGAATACAAAAAGATTCTTGACCATTTTCGTCGATTAACCGACAATGGTGTGCAGGTTGCATGGATGGGACATTTCTCTACGCCACATGAAGTATTAAATCTGGCCACAATTGCTGCTATTCGTCGATTGAAAGCATATGGTGTAACAATGAAGAGTCAGAGTCCGATTATGAACCACATTAGTATGTTTACGGATGAGAATGGTGTTGTTGACATTCAAAGATCAGCACAGAACTGGATTGACCTTGGAAATATTTTCGCAGGCTTAGGTGTTGGATTCCATTCAATGTATTGTGCACGACCAACCGGTGAGCACCATTACTTTACTGTTCCTCTTTCTGAAATCAATAAAGTATTCAGTTTAGTATACAAATCATTACCATCTATTAGTCGTCCATCACGTTATATTACCATGACGTCTTCGGCCGGTAAAACATCAATTTTAGGGGTAACTGAGATTAATGGCGAAAAGGTATTTGCATTGAAATTTAACGAGTCAAGAAATATGGACTGGATGGATAAGGTGTTCCTTGCTAAATATAACGAAGTGGAAAATACCGTTGAGAAATTGGTTCCTTACGAGGGCGAGAAGTATTTCTTTGAAGATGAATTGACAGCTATTGAAAAGTACAAGACGGAAGCGCTTGCTAAAAAAATAAACAAGGCATAGAAATTAGCCACTATCAGATTAAATGAATTTTTCTTATTAGTCTTAAAAAGAAATCATGATAAATAAGATCGTACAATCTCCTGCTGATGCAGTGAGAGATGTTTTTGACGGTGCAGTGATTATGATCGGGGGTTTTGGTGAGGCCGGAAGCCCCATCGAGTTAATCCATGCATTGATTGATCAAGGTGCTAAAGACCTGACCATAGTGAGTAATAATACCGGAAGCGGGAATGTAGGACTTGCTGCACTAATTGAGCACAAAAGGGTTAAGAAGATGATTTGTTCGTTTCCCAGAACTGCTAATTCAACGGTATTTCCGGAACTTTATGCCAATGGCGATATTGAACTGGAACTAGTTCCTCAGGGAACTCTGGCTGAGAGAATCCGAAGTGGTGGGGCAGGAATTCCTGCATTCTTCACACAAACATCAGTGAACACACCTTTAGCTGATGGTAAAGAAAGTAGAGAATTCAATGGTGAATCCTTTGTGATGGAATATGGTATAAAAGCCGATTTCTCCTTTGTAAAAGCTGAAGCAGCTGATCGTTATGGCAATCTCATCTACAATAAAACAGCCCGTAATTTTGGCCCAATAATGTGTACCGCTGCCGATAAGGCAATTGTGCAGGTTAAGCGTATTGTTGAACTTGGGGAGCTGGATCCGGAGTGTGTAGTAACACCTGGGATTTTTGTTGAAAGAGTTGCCGAAGTTGCAAATCCACTTGAAGAATCTAAACTAGTGCAAGAAGGAAGGAGGTATCCATGGTAGAAAACACAGAATTAAAAGGATGGAGCAGGAACGAGATGGCTCAGAAAGCCGCTCTGGAAATTCCTGACGGAGCTTATGTAAACCTTGGTATTGGAATGCCGGAACTGGTAGCCGATTTTGTGCCCGAAGGACGTGAAGTAATTTATCATACAGAAAACGGTTTGCTGGGAATGGGCCCTGTGCCGGATGAAGATCAGGAAGACCCTGAACTAATCAATGCCGGTAAAAAGAAAATTACTGCAATTGATGGTGCCAGTTTTTTTCATCATGCCGATAGCTTTACCATGATTCGTGGTAAACACATTGATTACTGTGTGCTTGGAGCTTTTGAGGTTTCTGAGAAAGGTGATATTGCTAACTGGTCTACCGGAAAGCCGGGTGCCGTGCCTGCTGTAGGTGGTGCTATGGATTTGGTTGCAGGAGTGAAAAATATTTTTGTTATCACCCAGCACACCACAAAGAAGGGTGCACCTAAAATTGTAAAGAACTGCGCTTATCCTTTAACGGGTAAAGGCGTGGTGAAGAAGATTTTTACCGATTTGGCTGTGATTGATGTTACTGAGAATGGCCTGATGGTGCAGGAATTAGCTCCAGGTATTAGTCTTGAATATGTTCAGAGTAAAACTGATGCTCATTTAACAATGGCAGAATAACTTTAAACTGAAAAACATGAGTACCCCATTAAATATTAATCGTAGAAACAGTTCAGCACTGTATAAAAAAGCTAAAGAAGTAATTACGGGTGGAGTTAGCCGAAATACCATTTATCGACGCCCACATCCATTTTACGTTGCAAAAGCAAACGGAAGTTATGTAACCGATATTGATGCTAATACTAGAATAGATTTTGCCAATAATATGGCATCGCTTATTCATGGTCATGCACACCCGGTGGTTAACGAGGCTGTTATCTCTCAACTACAAAGAGGAACAGCTTATACCATGGGAACCGGCATTGAAGTAGAATTTGCAGAATTGCTTACGGAAAGGAACAAGAATTTCGAGAAAATTCGATTTGTAAATTCTGGTACCGAAGCGGTGATGGCGATGATTAAAGCATCCAGAGCTTACACCGGAAAAGCCAAAATTGCCAAAGCAGAAGGTGCATACCACGGTACATATGATTTTGCCGAGATTTCTCAAATTGTTAAACCTGAAAACTGGGGAAATATTGACCAACCAAACCCGGTTCCGGTAACCTATGGAACACCTAAGGGTGTTTTAAATGATGTGGTTGTTTTTCCATACAATGATACTGAGCGTACCATTAAATTATTGGAAGCAAATAAAGCTGATTTAGCTTGTGTATTGCTCGATCCTGTTTCACATCGTGTAGGATTATTCCCGATTGAAGAAGATTATTTGGTTGCCATTTATAACTGGACAAGGAAGAATAAAGTATTGCTGGTTTTCGACGAGGTAGTAACTTATCGTGTTGCATATAGTGGTGCTCAGGAATTGTATCCGGTAACACCAGACATGACCGCTTTAGGTAAAATTATAGGAGGCGGTTTTCCGGTAGGAGCAATTGCTGGGAATGCTGATGTAATGTCGGTTTTTGACCCAACGCGCAAAGTAATTAAACAACCACATTCTGGTACATTCTCGGCCAATCCGATTACAATGACGGCTGGAAAAGTGGCGATGGAGTTATTCGATAAGCAAGCGGTTGATGATATCAATAGCATGACCAATATTGCTAAGAATCAATTACGGGATGTAATTAAAGAGGCTGATGTACCGGTTGTAATTACAGGCGCTGGTTCAATGTTCCGCTTCCATTTGCGTCATAATGAACCACGCAGTCATCGTGAAACCTATCAGAATCCTGAAGAGATTAAATTAATTAAGGAGATTCTTGACTATTTATTCTATCACGAAGATCTAATGATGATTAATACATTTGCTTGTATGTTCGCCACAACCATAACGCAGGTGGAGGTTGATCGATTAACGGAAGCATTATTTAATGCCTTTAAGAAGTACAAAAAGGAAATACACAGTTTTGCCAAATAAAATATTGGATATGTCAGAAGTATATATTTGCGATGCAATCAGAACACCAGTAGGTCGCTACGGCGGAGGTCTTTCATCTGTTCGACCGGATGATCTGGCTGCACTTGTAATCAAAGAAATTGTTAAGCGAAACCCTTCTTTAGCTGATGCCGAAGTTGATGATGTGCTAATGGGTTGTGCCAACCAGGCTGGTGAAGATAATCGTAACGTTGCAAGAATGTCGTTGCTGTTGGCTGGCTTAAACCATGAAATTCCCGGAGCAACCATCAATCGTCTTTGCGGATCGGGTATGGACGCCATCGGAACAGCGGCAAGAGCAATTGCTTCCGGTGAAGCTGAATTAATTATTGCAGGAGGTGTGGAAAGCATGTCGCGTGCACCTTATGTGCTGGGTAAATCGACTACTGCCTTTGGCCGAAACCAACAAATGTTTGATACATCAATTGGCTGGCGCTTTGTTAATAAGCAGCTGGATAAGATGTATGGCACAGAATCAATGATGCAAACGGCTGAAAACATTGCAACGGATTATAACATCTCTCGCGCTGATCAGGACAAGTTTGCCATGTGGAGTCAGGAGAAAGCCAGGGCTGCGCAAGAGAACGGTAGGCTTGCCGAGGAGTTGATGCCGGTGATAATCCCACAGCGCAAAGGCGATCCTGTTGTTGTGGACAAGGATGAGCATCCAAGGTTGTCTTCTCTGGAGAAATTAGCGTCTTTGAAACCAATCATGTCGGCAGATGGAAGCGTAACTGCCGGTAACTCATCTGGTGTGAACGATGGAGCTGGTGCTCTTATTATTGCTTCAGCAGAAGCTGTTAAGAAATACGGACTAACTCCAAAAGCTAAGATTCTTGGAATGAAAGCAGCGGGTGTATTGCCGCGTACCATGGGAATGGGACCAGTACCTGCAACCCAAAAGTTGCTGAAGCATTTAAACCTATCATTGGACGATATGGACATTATTGAACTAAACGAAGCTTTTGCGGCTCAATCATTAGCTTGTACCAGGGCGCTTGGATTAGCAGATGACGATGCGCGTATTAATCCATTGGGTGGAGCCATTGCACTCGGTCATCCGCTAGGGATGAGTGGGGCCAGAATTGTAACTTCGGCCTACTATCAATTGCAAAGAACTGATGCGAAGAAGGCATTATGCGCCATGTGTATTGGTGTTGGACAAGGAATTGCTATGGTGATCGAGAAAGTTTAGCTAAACAGAAATTATAAATCAAAGGTCGTTAAAGCTGCTGATGGTGATCAGTTAGGAGCTTAACGACCTTTTTTTGTGCAGCATTGCTTGTTAAATGAGCTCGGATGAATGTGGTGCTTCGCCTACATCAGACTTCATTATTCGCTTGTATGCAAAGTCATACTTACTCAGATTACATCTGGAAAGGTTGAAAAGAATCTTATCTGTCATTTTTCTTTTTTTTTGGTGATGAGACTGATGTATTGGTGTTTTTCGATTGGTTATGATTTGTCACAATTCTTTAAGGTAATGCTTAACGAAAAGCTACCTCACAAGTTCAAATTGGAAAAAGTTATCTTGTCTGGCCTTCAAACTATTCTTACTGGACAAAACGATTAGTTTTTCTTTAAAGACTTTTTAATCTGAATTCCTCTTTAATTTGTGCTGTAGATAATACGATTATTACTATTTTCAAGCTTTACAGAAAATAGAACTATGCTCAAAGCAACATTTACAAAACATCAACTAGAATTTATCAATCCTGCTGGTACTTCGCGAGGCGTATTAAATTATAAAGATTCGTGGTTTCTTAAAGTTTATGATGTTGATAAACCGGAAGTTGTTGGTGTTGGTGAAATTGCTCCGTTGCCAAATTTAAGCGTCGAACTGCGCGATAACTTTGAGTTTTTAATAGAGAAGCTCTGTGAGAATATTAATGAGATTGTTGAGGACTTTCATTTTAAACTTCAGGAGTTTCCGTCGCTTAGGTTCGGTTTGGAGATGGCGATGCGAGATCTGGAGACTGGAGGTAAACGTGTTTTATTCCCAGGGCTATTTACAGATGGAAAGGCAAGTATGACAATTAATGGTTTGGTGTGGATGGGTGATTACCAATATATGTTCGATCAATTAAAACAAAAAGTTGAGAGTGGGTATAGCTGTATCAAACTTAAAATAGGTGCTATTAATTTTGAAGAGGAAATTAAATTGTTGGCCTATATAAGAAAGCATTTTAACGCTAAGGATATAGAAATACGCGTGGATGCCAATGGAGCATTTTCTTCTGATGAGGCATTAGAGAAATTAAAGCGACTTGCAGCGTATGATCTGCACTCCATTGAACAACCAATTAAGCAAGGGCAGTGGGAAGAAATGGCTGCTTTGTGCAAAGTCACACCTTTGCCAATTGCGCTCGATGAGGAATTGATTGGCTTGAATGTGCCACAACATAAGGAGGTGGTGCTGGAAACAATCATGCCGCAATACATAATTCTTAAACCAAGCCTTATTGGTGGTTTTAAATCCTCCAGCGAGTGGATTGATTTAGCCAAGAAAAATAATATTGGTTGGTGGATAACTTCTGCACTTGAGTCGAATGTGGGCTTGAATGCCATTACACAATGGACTTACACGCTTGAAAGTGAAATGCCTCAAGGATTGGGAACAGGAAAGTTGTACCGTAATAATATTGAATCGCCATTGTACATTAAAGGCGATCAAATTGCTTATGATCCGCAAATTCAGTGGAATTTAAATTTCTAATTGATGCACAGTCAGCCACAGGTATATTACGATAATAATACATATTCTCTAACGGAGTTTGTTGATTTGGCAAAACGCGAACAACAGCTTACTCAGGACGAATGGCGTCGCGATATTTATGAATTCGTTGATTTTTGGTTTAGTGATCGAGCGCTTGTTCAGGTGCCCACATCCGGTTCTACAGGAGTACCAAAAATAATTGAATTTGAAAAGTGTCAATTAAAGGCATCGGTGGGGCAAACAGCGACATATCTCGGATTAAACAAAGGAGACTGTGCCTTACTTTGCTTGCCGGCAAAGTTTATAGCAGGAAAAATGATGCTTGCCCGAGCCTTTGAAATAGGTATGAGTTTGGTGATCGTTCAACCCAGTAGCAAACCGTTGCAGTCACTCCAGAGAACGATTGACTTTGCCGCAATGACCCCACATCAATGTAAAGCCTCTGTGAAAAGCTTAAGTAGTTTCGAACTTGTTAGGAAACTCATTATTGGCGGCGAGGCGGTTAAGCATGATTTGCTAAAGGAGCTGCAGCCGCTAAAGACAAAATGCTATGCCACATACGGTATGACTGAAACAATCACTCATGTGGCCTTGCAAAGTTTAAATAAGCCCTTTGAGCCATATTTCACGGCATTACCTAATGTTGTATTTAACAAGGATGAAAGAGATTGTTTGACAATTGAGGCACCCTACCTTCAGGAGCTTATTGTAACTAACGATTTG
>JBFHES010000084.1:0-16329 GCA_041584015.1 Bacteroidales bacterium | reverse complement strand
GCTTACCGATCTTAGAAAGGATATTTTTAGTATGTTACACATCAAAATAAAATGAGTATAATTTTATCAAAAGGTGTTCGTATGAAATACACTATCACATTTATCTTTTTACTTGCTTTGCCCACTCTATTGTTGTCGCAGCAGGTCGATTCGGTGGTGACGATAAACAGTCAACTGCACGAAAATTCAGGAATTGTTTTTATTGATGGCCGTGTAATCCTTCACAATGACTCAGCAGGCGAGGCTGCATTGCACGAGCTGGATACGCTAACCGGAGATATTGCACGCACCGTTGTAATTGAGAATGCTATAAATACCGATTGGGAAGATATTTGCAACGATAGCACCTATATATACATTGGAGACATTGGAAACAATAATGGCAACCGAACTGATTTACGAATCTACAGGATTCTAATTAGCGATTTTTTAAATACACCCAACGATACTGTTTTGGCAGATACAATCGAGTTTTCATATGCTGACCAAATGAATTTTGATGCAGCTCCGTATGTTACGAATTTTGATGCGGAGGCCTTAATTGCATATGAGGGTAATTTGTACGTATTCACCAAAAACTGGGGAAATATGCGTAGTAACATATATAGGCTTCCAAATCAACCAGGGACCTATTCTGTTGCACGTGTTGATAGCATTGATCCACAATGTTTAATTACCGGTGCCACTTACAATCCTTTTTCCAATAGCATATTGTTATCCGGACATGTACTTAGCTTTTTTGTGATTGAGATCAGCAATTTTACAGCAGGTATTTTCTCCTCAGGATTAATTAATATTCATGCCGTGGAGCAAATTGGCTCACTTCAAGTTGAAGGTATAGCAGCGATTAGCGAACATCAGTGTTTCCTTAGTTCAGAAGAACAATTTACTGGCAGTGCCACACTGCAGCGCTTTCTTTTGCCAAGTGCACTAGGTATTGCTGAGACAGATAAGTACAATAGATTTGCTGTGTATCCGAATCCTGTGACCAATCAGTTAAATATTCAAGGTGCTGGATTTAAAGCTGCTGAGCTTTATTCAATGTATGGGACACTGCAATTAAAGAGTAATAGAGCAAGTATGGATGTTTCTCATTTAGCTGCTGGTTCGTATATACTGAATATTAAAAGCCAGCTATCGGATTTGAGCGAACAGCACATAATTGTTATAAATTAGCCAACGGACTTTGCATTATTGTTCATCGCAGAAGTTTGGTATATGAACCTATTTACTTTAGGTAGTAACCAAATTTGATAATTGGAGTATAACAACGTGTAAATAAACTTGGCAAGCTAGAAATCATGAATTTATTCCAAATGCATATCATGTGGTATGAGGCTGAAATGTTGAATGAGACTTTCGACTCAGTGCTCGCTGCACTCAAATTCTCAAAGGTTGAAACAGAGGTTCGCTTGTGCATAAATATGCAAACATACCTTGAGGAACCAATTGATGGTACTCCGGAAGATATGGTTGCTAAATTTAGCAATCATCCTTTAATGAAAAAGGCAACAGTTATTTATAAAACAAACAAGGATCCGTTTTATAATATTGCCGATTGGCGCCGCGATGCCTACAATACCAATGGTTATACCTTTTGGGGCGAAAGTGATGCGCTGGTTCCTGAAGAATATTTTTATGTTGTAGAAAATTTGAAAATTAATGAGCCACATTACCTGTCATTTTCTTCGCGAAAAATGTGGGAACCAAGCTGGGCAAAAATTGAACATCAGTCGCTTAAAAATAAACCATATAGTAAAAACGGGAAAAGTGTAGATCATCCATTTAATTGGGACGATTACATTAAACTTGAAGAGTTAACCGCATTTAATAGAAAGCAAAACTCAATTCAGATTCTTAAATTAAAAGCACCTAAAATTGATGGTTCCCTGTTAGTCTTGTCAAAAGGGCTTCCGAAGTTCATTCCGGAGAATATGCATTTTGTAGAAGAGGATACCTGTTCGCAGCATAGTTTTGAAAAGCATGGAATTAAGCAATACTTGGTAGCTAATATATTGAAAGGTCATAACTATAATCATCCTTTAAAGCGTACAAATACCAAAGCCAGTAGAGACGATACGCTTTACAAAAAGTATCGTGACGAGGCGAGAGTTTCGGCGAAAGAGTTTGTTGACGAAAGTTTCCAAAAACGCAGAAAATATAAATGGGGTTATATGGATGTGCATTTACAACGAAAGAGAAATGACATACTTCGTTTATTGAAATTGCCAGTTATGGATTTCAAGCAAGGTAGCTTAGTACAGACTATCGATAGCCCTCACAAGTAATTTTCATGTTATCCTACACATCTGAGCTCATTTCCGGAAAATTGGTAAGGCGGTATAAACGCTTTTTAGCTGATATTCTCCTTAACGACGGTAGAGTCGTCACTGCGCATTGCACTAATTCAGGCACAATGAAGTCTTGCCTAGAAGAAGGTGCTGCGGTATATTTATCACCTGCAAACGACCCCAAGAGGAAAACACAGTTCACCTGGGAAATGATATTTATAAATAACTCATGGATTGGAGTAAACACGCTCTTGCCCAATAAACTTATTTTTGATGCAATTAAAAAGGGTGCCATTCATCAATTGCAAGGTTATCCAATTATAAAGCGTGAGGTAAAGTTTGACGACAGTCGCTTTGATATTTACCTTGAAAATAATAGCGAGCAATGCTATGTAGAAGTGAAGAATGTAAGCATGAAAGTAGGATCAAATGCCTTATTTCCTGATGCGGTCACAGCTCGTGGAAGAAAGCACCTTGACACGCTTGTAAAAGTTAAGCAGGCTGGCATGAGAGCTGTAATGGTTTATGTTATTCAACGCACCGATATAGATTGCTTTGGTATTGCCGCAGATATAGACCCAAATTATTATTCAGCATTTCAAAATGCGCTAAAGCATGGAGTTGAGGTAATTCCCATTCAGGTAAAAGTATCTCCACTTGAAGTAGGTATTCTTAAGCAATTGCCTTTTATTTAGGTCTTATCTCAGATATGTTCTAAACTAAAGGCCATTTATAAAAGTCAAAAAGTTATCTTTGCTTAGATTTAATCTAAATAATGATAACAAATGGGATGTAGTGGATGTTCCACAGGCGGAACAGATAATATACTTGATGCAAGATTTGGTAAGCTTTTAACAACAGATTGGCTTAAAGATATACCAGATCCGGGCAATCAGAATGGTGTAATAGAAATTCAATTTAAAAATACTAGAAAACAATTTTTTGTAAACCCTGATAATATAGATCTTGTAAGAGGCGATTTGGTTGTTGTTGAATCATCACCGGGACATGACATTGGACGTGTTAGCCTTCAAGGGAAATTAGCAGAGCTTCAATTTCGTAGAAAAGTAAAATCGCGGGAGAATTATGAGCTGAAAAAGATTTACAGAGTTGCTCGTGAAAATGATCTCGAGAAGTTTGAAGAGTCGCGAAAGAAAGAATTTCCGACTTCGTTACGGGCTCATAAAATTGCAGCTAGTCTTAATCTTGAAATGAAGATTAGCGATGTAGAGTATCAAGGTGATGGACGTAAAGCAATATTTTATTATACTGCTGATGGTCGTGTGGATTTCAGACAATTAATTCGGGAATTTGCTTCTGAGTTTAAAGTTCGAATTGAGATGAAACAGATTGGAGCGCGTCAGGAGGCCGGAATGATTGGAGGAATTGGTTCTTGTGGTCGGGAATTGTGTTGCTCGTCGTGGCGCACAGATTTTAACTCGATATCAATAGATGCAGCCAGAATACAGGAGTTGCCGGCTAGTGCTCAGAAACTTGCCGGACAGTGCGGGAAACTCAAGTGTTGTTTGATGTTCGAACTTGAAACCTACCTTGAAGCCAAGGAAGATTTTCCAAAGCAGTTAATCGAATTAGAGCTTGCAAAAGGGAAAGCAATTCCATTTAAGATTGATGTGCTTAAGAAAGTAATCTGGTATAATTATGATCGTGATGCACAAGGTATTGGTACTTTTATGGTTTCTGTTGATCGTGTTAAAGAAATTCTTGATCTTAACAAACGAGGAAAGAAGCCAGAGCCAGAGCTTGACGGTGTGGCTAAAGAGAAAGAATCAGAGTTTATTAGTGGAACAGCTTCTATTCGTGAAGACCGACCTAAGAAGAGAAATCAGAAGAATCGGAACAGAAATAAATATCGTGGTAAAAAGCCAAATACTTCTAAAGGTGCAACACCATCTGAAGCGGTAAAGAAATAAGCTAGTGATATAAATGCAATAAAAGTAAAAAGCCAGACTCATGTGTCTGGCTTTTTACTTTATAAATTCTTTGTAAATAAACACTAGTCAATATCAACAGAATAAATTAATTGGCAGAAATGATCCTCGCCAATTGTATTCCAGCAATCACCACTATCATCTGAGTTATTCACGGTTCTGAGTTTTTTTCCATCCGTAACAATCACCTTTTTACCAGCCACAGTATAGGTTGCCTGTGTTGAATAGTATTGTCCGGTTTCGAACCAGAAATAATGTGTTTCTGTGTAAGCCGTATCAATGAGAATCGTATCTTTTTCTTCCACTCTTCCTCTGAAAACCATAAATGGAATGGTGTCATATTCATTGGGTGCGGTTAAGTGTATGGTTAGCTCAGCTTCAATAGGTTTGGAAGGATAGCACGGTTCTGTTCGGTTGTCGTCGCAGCTCGTGGTCAAGTAAAAGAAGATTATGGCAAATGGTAGTATCAGGTTTTTCATTGTTGTAAATTTTCGCTCTGCATATTACAATTTTTATTCCAAAATAAGGGTTGCAATAAGTGGATTATGATCTGATGGAATTATTTCATTTGCCAGAGGAAGTACCACGCTTGTATTCATTACCTGAATCTGATCTGATGTAAAAATGTAGTCAATTGCTTTGTGTATTTCCGGCTGATGATTAAAATGATTGAATGTGAAATTACTACTCGGACTGGCTTCGAAGTTCTTTTTAGCAGCATCATGCAAAGTGCAATCATTTAGCAGCTGATACGCAGGATCGTCTCTTGTAAAATTGAAATCTCCACAGAGCACAACGGGGCTGTCTTTTGCAAGCGAATTTATTTTGCTTAGTATAAGTTTTAAACTTTCCGCGCGTGCATGTTTCCCTTCATGGTCTAGGTGAGTATTAAAAATCATAAAGGTATCGGTTGTGTTTATTGGAGTAAAAGTAGCCCAGGTGCAAATTCTCGTACAGACAGCATCCCAACCCCTTAAACCAATGCTGTCGCTATTTTCGGCTAACCAGAATGTACTGGATTCGATCAGTTCGAAGCTGTCTCTTTTATAAAATATGGAACAAAACTCACCTTCCAATTTGCCATCGTCTCGCCCAACACCAATCCAGTTATATGCCGGAAGTAAATCTTCAAGTTCATCAATCTGATGTTTTAGTGCCTCCTGAACCGCTATAATATCAAGCGAATTCTCGTTAAGAAGGGTGGCGATTTTGTGCTTGCGATCCTTCCAAATATATGGATCTGTAGGATTATCATAACGAATGTTATATGTAACCATTCTAAATTCGACTTGAGCGAACAAGGTCGTTAGTTGTAAAACAAGAAAAATGATAGTAGTGATTCTCAACTTCATAAAAATCGGATTGTCATTAGAAAGTGTGAAAATACAACAATAACAGCATAAAATGTATCTTTTTGCGAGTCGGTATTCCACTATATCTGCACCCTAAATATTTTTATAAAATCAAGGCTGGCAAGGGATGTTTAATAGCATGATTTCGTGTGTGTGCGTATCTTAATTGTATATTTAACTGGAAGAGAGGGAGAAAAATCAGCGATATTTTTCAGGTTTAAATAATGATATTCGATTAATTAAAAAAAAGTATAGAGCACTAATAATATTATGACCTAACAGTAATATAACCTAATCTATTAATTTCTAAAAATTTGTACTATGGATCACGGACCCGCAGTAAAACTTGGTGTAGATCGCGCATCAGGAAAAAAAACAAAACTAGGCATCTGGCTTTTTATTCTCTACACAATTGTGTATGGAGTCTTCGTTGCTATTAATGTTGTCAATTATGAGGCAATGGGTAAAATCGTAATTGGTAATCAAAACCTTGCCGTTGTATTTGGTTTCGGGCTAATTGTGTTTGCAATAGTTCTGGGACTTATCTACAATAGTATCTGTACTGGTTATGAAAACAAAATGAATAAGGAGGACTAGATTATGATTTATGGATTTTCAATTTTAGCAATTGTATTGTTTTTCGTATTTGTAATCTTCGTTCTTGGATTATCATTCTATTTTGGTGGCAAAACTAAGTCGGCCGATAGTTATTATGCAGCTGGTGGCACTATTCATTGGGCTGTTAACGGTGTTGCATTTGCCGGCGACTATTTATCTGCTGCATCTTTTCTTGGGATATGTGGTATGATTGCTTTTGTTGGCTACGATGGTTTCCTCTATTCTATTGGCTATCTGGCTGGTTGGATTGTTGCCTTATTCCTTGTAGCCGAGCCTATGAAACGTTTGGGTAAGTTTACATTTACCGATGCGCTGGACTCTAAGTTTAATTCCAAAGCAATTCAGCTTACAGCAGCTATTAGTACATTAATTGTCTCTATCTTTTATTTGATTCCTCAAATGGTTGGAGCAGGAACATTGGTTGAGCCGTTACTGGGATTACCTCACTGGGTGGGCGTTGTGATAGTTGGAGCCATAGTAATTTTTATTGTGGCAACTGCAGGTATGACTTCCACAACTTATGTACAGTTTATTAAAGGTGGCTTGCTCATCATATTCTCGACAATTCTGGCAATCTATATATTCCAGAACGGGCTTACCCTTACTCCGGATAATGAAGAAAATAAATATCATGAATTTATAACTTTAACGGATGGCGACATGCAAGGCTTTACCGAAGTTTCATCGGTTGAGGTAAAAGGTAAAATGCTTGTGAAGATGGAGAAGGATGGAATCTTTAGATGGTTTACTAAGGATGGTGCTATTTTTAATGAAGCTTTATCAATTACCAAATTAACTTCTGGTGAAAAACTGTTTAATGGCGAACCCAAAGATGCTGGTAAGTTTTTTCAGGTAGGGCACATGGAAAAAATTATTGTCGATGGGCAGGAGGTTGCTGAAACAGGACCATTAGGACCATTTGAATATTTAGGAGTAATTAATCAAAGTGAATTAGCACGTTTCCCTAAAGTTGCCTTTATGGATGGCGATAACAAAGTAACAGCCTATTGTAAGGTAGTTACCAAGGGTAGCGAGATGTTGATTCCGGGGCTTAAGTTTAAAATAGGAAAAGGGGCCACACCTCTTTCAAAGCTAAATTTCATTTCCTTGATGTTAGCCTTATTCTTAGGTACTGCCTCATTGCCGCACATTCTCATTCGTTACTACACGGTGCCAAGTCAAAAGGATGCACGAAAATCAACCATTATTGCAATTGCAGCCATTGGCTTCTTTTATGTATTAACCTTATTTATGGGCTTGGGATCAGCTGTAAGCGGCGTGTTAAATATGGATGATGGCAATATGTCTGGTCCATTATTGGCTAAGGCATTTGGCGTTGGCTTATTTGCTATTATCTCTGCCATTGCGTTTGCAACAATTCTTGGAACAGTAAGCGGACTTATTGTTGCCTCTTCTGGCGCCATTGCTCACGACCTTGTGGACCGCTATATGGGCAAACAACTTACAGATAAAAAGAAAGTGCGTGCCGGGAAAATTGCCGCTGCTGCGGTTGGTTGCGTTGCTATTGTCTTAGGAATCCTGTTCCGAGGCATGAATGTTTCCTTCTTAGTAGGATGGGCTTTTGCGGTTGCTGCATCGGCAAATCTACCGGCAATTTTAATGCTGCTGTTCTGGAAGAAAACCACGGCTAAAGGAATCGCCTGGTCTATTGTTGTCGGTATTATTACCGCACTCGGAATTATCATTACTGGGCCAACAATCAGCATGCAGTTTTTCGGAACAGAAGGCTTACATGGCCTAGATGCACCGGCAATTATCTCATTTACTGCTGCATTGCTTACATTAGTATTTGTGTCATTAGCTACACAAAAAGATAATGATAAATTAGAAGCTGCTAATGCTTAATTAGATACTTTTACATCGTGCTCCGGACCTCGTGTTTGGGGCACGAATTTTTATAAAAATAAAATTTTACACATGAAGAAATTTACTTTAATAGTAATTGTATTAAGTATTGCTTTTAGTGCGTTCGGGCAGGATGCGAAGGAAGCTCCAAAGTATGGAATCTCATTTTCTGGTTTCATAAAGAATGATTTCTTTTATGATACCAGACAGATGTATCAAATACGTGATAATCATTTTAACTTTTTTCCAAAGCCAATAAATGAAGATGCCAACGAAAAAGATATTAATGATAATTCGAGTGTTAACTTCTTGTCTATTCAAAGTAGACTAAAGGGCACCATTACCGGACCTGATGCATTTGGGGCGAAGACAAGTGGTGTTTTGGAAGCCGATTTTTTTGGAAATGCACCTAATATTTTTCGCTTACGCCATGCAATATTAAAATTAAACTGGGAGCATGCCGAGCTATTATTCGGGCAGTATTGGCATCCAATGTTTGTTACCGGATGTTTTCCCGGAACTGTTTCATTTAATACAGGTGTGCCGTTTCAACCGTTTTCAAGAAATCCACAGATCCGTTTTAGCTATAAATTTGGTGGTTTAAAGCTTATTGCTGCTGCTATGACACAGCGCGACTTTACAGGCGTAGGTGGCTATGCACCATTAAGTAACTCGGGAGCTCCGGATGTACACGGACAGCTGCAGTTTGCCAATAAACTAGTTTATGCGGGAGCAGGAGCAGGCTATAAGAATATTAAGCCTTCATTAACCAATCAATTGGGTTTGGCTACCGATGCAACACTGGGTTCATTTTATTCAATAGCCTACCTAAGAGTAAATACTAAACCTGTTACTTTTAAATTCGAGGGAGTATATGGACAAAACATGCATGACCATTTGTTAACAAGTGCTTATGCGATTAGTGAAGTAAACATGACAACTGGTGACTATGTATATACACCGATGAATCAATTCACCGTGTGGACCGATATTCATACCAATGGTAAACAATGGCAGGTTGGCGTTTTTGCCGGATATATGAAAAACCTTGGCGCGACTGATAAAATTCTTGGCGACGAAACCGAACGTTTGGCTAATATTTTTGATCGTTTTGATAATAATATATTGGACAACGCAATTAGAGTATCGCCTCGGGTGGTTTTTAATTCGGGTAAGGTTCGTATCGCAGGAGAGATTGAATATACTGCTGCAGCATATGCCAAAGAAATTTCAGACGATGTATATGCCATCGATGAATATGGCGTAGTAACAGAAACTGTTGATGTTTCGAATGTGCGATTTTTAGTTGGCGTTTATTACTTCTTTTAATAATAGAACGTAAAACAATATTTAAGAGTTTGTCTTGAAAGTGGCGCTGCTAGCTTTCAGATGAGCTCTTTTTTTATTCTATCTGAATCTAAACTATTCAAGTATAGCATGAGTTTCGTTTGGATCATTAACTTTGTAAAAGGCATCAAATACTACAACTTATGAAGATTGCCATAGTAACAGATATTCATGAAGATATTGTAAGTCTTGAAAAGGCTATGCGTAAAATCGATGCATTGAAGGTTGATAAAGTATATTGTCTTGGCGATATATCAGGTTTCAGTATTCCATTCAATAATCATGTAAAAACACGCAATGCAAGTGCTTGCTTGTCGCTGTTACGCAAAACCTGCGAAATAATCATCTTGGGAAATCATGATTTGCATGTGGCGCAAAGATTACCATTAATAGATCCATTATTTAATTATCCTGATAATTGGTACGATCTTCATTATTCTGACCGCGAGAAAATTGCAAAGGACGCAATATGGCTGTACGATAATAATGAGCTTAATGCATTATATACCGATGCCGATATTGCTTATCTGAAAGAACTTCCAGAGCAGTATTCTTTCGCATCACATGACAGGAATGTTTTATTAAGCCATTATGCATATCCAAATATCTCAGGTACGGCAAAAGGTTTTTATCGGGAGTCTTATGAATATATGGAGCATTTCAGTTTTATGAAAGAGCAGCATATGAATTTGAGCATTATGGGGCACATGCATCCGGCAGGCTTGTATTATGTTTCATCAGGAAAGGTGAATGAATATCGATTTCGGAAACGCCAACTACCAGATGAACCGGTTTGTGTTATAGCACCATCCATTACTAATGGAGGTGAAGCCAATGGTTTCTTAACCGTCGATTTAAAGAATAAAGAGCTGGAAGCTCTGAAAATATAGTATCAGGATGACAAATAGTTTGAATAAATTCTTCTTTAGTATCGTGCTGCCATCATTTTTGGCCATTGCTCTCTTTATCATTTCTATTTACGTATTGATTTTACCTGTGTTTGAAAACAACATTATGCAGGCCAAGAAAGAAATGATTAGTGAATTAACTAATTCAGCTTATAGCCTGATTAATGAGTACTATCAGGAATATCAGGATACGGCTATTGGTCTGGATGAAGCCAAACGAATGGCTGCATCTCGTATTGAACGAATGCGCTATGGCGATGATGCGAAAGATTATTTCTGGATTATTAACAGGCAGCCTGCGATGGTGATGCATCCGTATCGAAAGGAGCTTATTGATTCCGATCTCTCTACTTATACTGATCCGCGAGGCAACAAACTTTTTGTAGAGGCCATTGAAGTAACCAAAGAAAATAGTAGCGGTTTTATAGATTATTATTGGCAATGGAAAGATGACCCAAGTAGGATTGTTCCTAAACTAAGTTATGTAAAGTCCTTTGAACCCTGGGGTTGGGTGATAGGAACAGGGGTTTATTTAGAAGATGTGCGAAAGGAAATAAAGCTGTTGCAGGCTAAATTATTACGGCTCATTCTTCTCATTATTTTCATAATTGCACTCATCCTTATCTATATCATTCGTCAAAGTCATAAAATTGAGTCGAAACGAGGATTAGTACAGGAACAACTGCTGCTTTCCAATCAAAAGTTTCAGTCGCTGGTCGAAGCGTCCAGCGAAGGTACCCTTATGCTCATCGATGATAAAATCGTCTTTGCCAACCAGAAGGTAGCCAGCTTAATGGGATTTGAAGCTTCGGAAATTATGGGTAAACGCGCCGATGCCTTGTTTGAGATAAATTGGAACGAAGAGGTGCAAAAAGTGATTGTGCCTAACAAGTCGTCGAGTTTTGAAACCAGCATAGCCTGGGGTAAAAATACAGGTGATGGCGTTATTCTTTCTTTGTCAAAAATAGATTATGACGACCATGTTGCCATCATTGTGGTGGTGAAAGAAATCTCATCGAAACAGCAAATAGAAAAGGAAACGGAACAACTTACCTACGAATTGCAAACGTCACTTTTAATGATGAATCAGCCCATTAGGCACTTTATTGAGCCGATTCTCAAATGTAATCATGAAGATACAATTGCTGATGCCGCGCAATTGATGACCAAACGAAATCAGGATGTTGTGTTTGTTGAAATTAATGATGAGCTGGTAGGGGTAGTTAACGACTTCGATCTACGAAGCAGAGTGCTGGCTATCGATTGCGATGCAAAAAGACAAATCTCAGGCATCATGTCGTCGCCAATAATTAGCGTTCGCGAAGATGCGCTCTTATATGAAGCCATATTAATGTTTAATGCTATGGGCGTTTCTCATTTGCTGGTTAAAGATGGAAGTGGAAACAATGTTGGTAAAATTAGTAATGACAAAATACTTTCGTTACAGCGAAATTCTCTTAGTTATTTAGTGAAGGAAATTGAGCATACCGAGAATGTGAAAGACCTGCTAGGTATTGTAAAGAAGTTGCCGGTGCTGGTAAAAGCGTTACTCGACAGTGGTGCTTTAATTCAGAACATTACCCGCATTGTTTCTTCATTAACAGATGCTATTACAAAACAAATCATCAGGCTCGCTATTGAAGAACTAGGAGAACCACCTTGTAATTTCGCTTTTATCGTGCTGGGTAGCGAGGCTCGCATGGAACAGTCGTTGGCAACCGATCAGGATAATGCTATTATCTACGATGATAAGTTTGCCTCTGATGAAGTGAAGGCATATTTCTTAAGTTTAGCAGAGAAAGTAAATGTTGCCTTACATGAGTCAGGATACAAGTTGTGCAAGGGTGAGATTATGGCGCGAAACCCTAAGTGGACGCAACCAATTGGCGAGTGGAAAAAGTATTTTGCTAGATGGATTCAGCAACCCGATCCTCAGAATATCTTAGAAACAACTATTTTCTACGATATCCGATACATTTATGGAAATTATGATTTAGTGAATGAGCTAAAGGATTTTGTCTATCAGCTGGCTTCCAATCGCGATGCTTTTTATCATCATCTCGCGCAGTCGGTTGCAAAGCTAAAAGTGCCGCTTAGTATGTTCGGGCAAATTAAAGCAATGGACGATAATGATATGCATCGTAATATAGATATTAAAGCCATACTGGTACCAATTATAGGGTTTCTGCGGGTTTATGCCTTGTATCACAAATTACAGGTAACAAATTCATTACATCGCTTAAAACAGTTAAACGAAAAGGGAGTCTTGTCAAAAGAACTTGCAGATGAGTTAGGGCAGAGCTATGATTATTTAATGATGTTGCGTTTTCGCTCGCAAGCGAATCAGCTACTTAGTAACGAAAGCCCAAACAATATTATTGATGCCAAAATGTTAACAGATATTGAGGTTACAACCTTAAAGAAAATTCTATCTGGAATCAGTACCATCCAGAGTAAGTTAAATGTCGATTTTAAGGGAGCGAATTAGTATATGCCTGTACCAATGAAATTTAATAAGCACTTGCATGTTGTTTCCTTTGATGTTCCTTATCCGGCAGATTACGGCGGAGCCATTGATGTTTATTACAAGATAAAGTCACTTGCCAATTTAGGAATTGATATTACTTTACATTGTTATGAATATGGCCGGGGAAGACAGCCTGAATTGGATAAAATATGTAAAGAGGTTTATTATTATAAGCGCTCAAAAACCATTGTTGATTTTTTTAAGACAAAACCATTTATAGCAGTAACCCGCACAGGAACCGAAATAGCAACAAATATCGCGAAGCATCCTGCACCGGTTTTACTGGAAGGCTTGCATACTTGTGAATTGCTCAATCACCCTGATTTAAAAAATATTCCAAAGATTGTAAGAACCCATAATGTTGAGCACGATTATTATAAGGGCTTAGCACAGGCAGAGCGTAATCCTCTAAAGCGTTTTTACCTTGCAACTGAGGCGCGGAAACTTGAAAAGTATGAGCATGTGTTAAACCTTGCTCAAGGATTGGCTTGTATCTCGGATGCTGATTTTAAACACTTTCAAACGGTTAACAGTACGGCCCGTCTTATCTCTGCTTTTCATCCTAATGATGAAGTGAGTGTAAAAGCGGGAAGTGGCAAATATGCCTTGTTTCATGGTAATTTAAGTGTTGCAGAAAATGTAAAAGCAGTTACGTATTTACTCACGCAAGTTCTTTCAAAGTCAACATTCCCATTTATTGTTACGGGTAAAAACCCGGTGCCTGAGTTAGTCACCTTAATTGATAAGATGGAGCATGTACAATTAATAGCTAATCCGGATGGTGCTGAAATGCAGCGTATAATTGAAGATGCACATGTTTGTTTATTGCCAACCTTTCAGGCAACAGGTTTGAAATTAAAGTTGTTGCATTCGCTTTTTTCAGCACGGCATATAATTACTAATACGCCAATGGTAGAGCACACAGGCCTTGCAAAACTTGTACATGTTGGCGATACAGCGGAAAGCATGATTCAATTAATAGAACAACTGAAGGATCAGACTTTTAGTGATAAGAATATTGAAGAGCGAAAAGCCGTTTTAGCCAAAGATTATTCCAACGGTCTAAACGCAAAAAAGCTGATTGAGTTAATTCAATCAGCCTCTGAATTATAGTAATTTTTTTTATTGGATGGCAAACCTTCGATTCACGAAAATTCCGTCTACCTGAATTAATTCATGTGTTTTTGTGTTTTCGTATCCGTTCTCAAGTGCAATCAGCTGAAAGCCTTGCTTGTCAAGAAAGTTAATCATGTCAGCCATTAGCATTTCTTTGTCATATAATTCCAGTATCGACATTTCTAATTGAATGAGGACAATGCGATCGAGCGATTTACTTGCTCCTTCAATAACGTGCTTTTCGTATCCTTGCGTGTCTACCTTTAGCATGATGCGGTCTGTTTTGCTGCAATGATCATCAATAACCGAATCGAGCTTTTTGACAGCAATTTCTTCTTCAGCAACATATTCAGATTCGGGCGCGGCTTTTACGTGTGCCTCTTTCATATCAAGCAAAGAGGAACTGTACGAATTTCCCGCTATGTTAATTTTGCTTTGGGTGTCTTCATGTCCAAGTGCAAAGTTACAAGCTGTCCATTGAGGATCTTTGGCTGCTGTTTCTTTTAGTTCGCCATATGCTTTGCTTAACGGTTCAAACGACACAATTTTCTTGTTATAGTTGATGAATCTCATTTGCTGAGCGTATTGACCAATATTGGCGCCAACATCAAACAGTACATCTATATTATAATTTTCTAAAATTTGTGTGCGACGAATTAAATCGGCTCCTGGCATTCTTGTAATTAGTACGCCTCTATTTCGTAGAAATTGTTTGATAAATTCTCTCATATTCTGGGTTTATGCTTTCAGAAGTTTCTATACTCTAAAATAAATAATAAGTTATCAAGAATCATAAAGTTTTTGACAAATGGTATAAATGCTTGTATTAATTGAATGAAAAATGATCTCCAGGTTCGTTACCCATCATAAATGTTAGCGATCCACCATTAATAAACAGATCATGATCGATTGTAAGTTTATCTGTTTTTTTATTGTTTATTTCTACGGTTTGCAGGAATACATTTTCCTTCGATTGGTTAATCGTACTTATTGTTAGCGTCTTGCCATTGCTCATTTGAATACGGGCTGAAATAATGTTCGGACTTCCGATGGCATATTCTGTGGAGCCTGGAATCACAGGATAAAAGCCTAGTGCATTAAATATATACCAAGCGCTCATTTGTCCGGCGTCGTCGTTGCCACATAAACCATCAACTCCGTTGCTATACATAGTATCCATGATCATGCGAACGCGTTTTTGAGTTTTCCACGGATGATTGGTCCAGTTGTATAGGAAAGGAATGTGATGACCAGGTTCGTTGCCATGCACGTAATTTCCTATTATTCCATCGCGTGTTATATCTTCATTTCTGGAAATGTAATGTTCGTCAATTTCTGTTTCAAAAATCATATCGAGATGTGCCGAGAATTTATCTTTTCCTCCCATAATGGCAATCATGCTGTCTATTTCGTGTGGTACATATAGTCCGTAATTCCATGCATTCCCTTCAATAAAACCTTGTCCATGCGTATCAATTGGGTCAAATGCTTTTCGCCATTTTCCATTGCTTAACTTCGGGCGCATATAACCAATTGTTGAGTCGTAAACATTTTTGTAATTTTTTGATCGATGCTCGTAGTTGGAGTAAATGTCCTCTTTCCCGGCTTTGTTGGCAATTTGTGCAATGCACCAATCGTCGTATGCAAATTCAAGCGTTTTTGACACCGAGGATGAACTTTTGTCTTCCGGCACATATCCTAATTGCATGTAATAATCAATGCCATCAAAATATGGAACTGTCGAAGTATTCACACAAGCATTCAACGCTTTGTTAATGTCAACATCACTTGTACCTTTTATAATTGCATCCGCAATCACCGATACTGAGTGATATCCAACCATACACCAGTTCTCATTGGCATGATGGCTCCATATTGGCAACATACGGTGAACGCTTTGATCGTGGTGCGCCAACATTGATTTCACCATATGGTTATTCCGTTCTGGTTGAATGATGTTAAATAAGGGGTGTAGAGCCCGATATGTATCCCACAGAGAAAATGTTGTATGATTTACAAAACCATTGCTTTGATGAATGTTTTGATCAAGGCCTCGGTAGAGCCCGTCTACATCTTCGTAGAGCGTTGGGCCAAGCATGGTATGATACAAGGCTGTGTAGAACGTAGTTTTTTGAGCTGGTGTTTGGGTTTCAACAAGAATTTTTGAAAGCTCTTGGTTCCACAGATCTTGTGTTGCGTGCATTGTTTTATTGAAATCCCAATGAGGTATTTCTTTTTTCATATTATTTAGCGCACCAGCTGTGCTAACAGCTGACAGGGCAAACTTTATTTTTATTTGTTCGTCTGTAGCTGTATTAAAATTAAAGTAGGCGCGAATGTTTCTACCGGCCATTT
>JBFHES010000083.1:0-16360 GCA_041584015.1 Bacteroidales bacterium | reverse complement strand
TGCATCAAGCTCAAAGCTATGTGTAAACATGCCCTCAGTATCAACGCTCAGCGTATCTGTTTTATCTCCATTGTTCAGGAGCAAGGCATACTCGCCCAGGTTGGTAATTTTACCCGACAATACTGTTTTTACTGATTCCGTTTGCTCTGGTGTGCTCTGGCACGCAGCAAACATAATGATCGATAGAAAAATGATAAATCCTTTTCGCATGGCTCTAATTGTAATTTGAGGTAAATATATACTTTTTGAAAAGCATACTCTCAAGAATTAACAAATCGAAAAGGTTTGCTTACTAGAACTTCTTTTTAAGATCGCCCTGATATTTAATTTGGCGTGCATCAACTGAATCGTCGTTAAGCCACTCAGGCATGTCCGCAGCTTTTTCTATTTTTTCTTTTTCCTGATTCAGTTCGTTTTCGGTGTATGAATAAATCATCTCGGCAGATATCACCATTTTCATGGCCTGCAGTTTTTTAAGTGCTGCAATTTCATCGCTTACACTTTCGCCTTCTATGGTTACCACAATTTTTCCTGTTCCATCTGAAAGATGAAATTCACAAAAATCGGTACTCTTAATTGATTCGATTAAGGCTTTCTCATTTTCTGCTTTGGTAAGTACAACTATACTTGAAATATTCATTCTAATTAATTTTTGCGATGTCCCAGATGCAAATTAAACCATCCTCTGCTGATGAAATAATTGTATTGGTATCAAATTGAATTTTGGTAACAATGGCTTTATGTCCTTGTAAGATCAACAGCGTTTTTTGTGAAGAAAGTTCAACTACTTTCATTTGATGCTGTTCATTTGCCGTGTAAACTATATACTTACAGTCTGGTGACAGCCCGGTATTAAAAATTAAAAACTCCGACTCAAGATGCGCTGCCTGCCCGGCATCAATTGTATAAATGCCCAAACGCCGATCTTGCCCGGCAGTTACAATAGTACCCTTGCGATAGGAGAGCTGATTTACCTTGTCGAGGTTTGCACCCTTGAGCTGCTTAATGGCTTTGCCACTTTTCGTGTGAATAATATTTACAACACCACTTTCATCTGCAATTGCCAGCTCAGATTTATCATCATTAAAGCACATATCACTTAAGGTGGAATGGCCCGTTTGAATCTTATAAACCACCTTCCGCTTACTAATATCGTATAAAATAATTTCATTGCTGATGAGTGAAATGACCATCAGCTTCTCGTTCATAAATTTAACTTCTGAGATCATCCATTTTTCGCGCAGGTCTTCAATTATCTTATCAGCCTTTCGATCCTTTATCAGGTAAACATTCCGATAGCCCGATTTACCCTGGGTAGCGACCAGTAATGTTTCTTCTCCTGATAACTTATCAATGGCTAACAGTTTAGGAGCTATTTCATCGCCCATAAAATCTTTAATAGATGGCAGAGTCAGACTCCAGATTTCAGCACTTGTATTAATATTGATACAGTTTAATTTGCCGTTGCTACCTGCCGTATAAATTAAATCGATTTCAAGGACAAAGTCATTTACTGGCGATTTTAAATCTATAATGCTCTGCGGTACGATTGTTTGAGCATGCCCCAAATTAGACATCCCCATAATGAATAGCAGCCCGAGTAGCCTGGCTAACTGTTTAAGCATAATATGCATTTAGATCCATAACTATCTAATACCTTCGGTTACCTGATCATCGAGGGTGGAGCGGTTTTTATTCAACAGCTCGCGGAACTCAGGAGTAAAGAGGTTCTCGATATCTACGGTGATTGTCGCTTGTGGTGCATGACACTGGTTACAACTAAAATACAAGTTACTTAACGTTTCGGGCGTTCTTCTTTTCACAATTTCTGCTCCACCAACATCTGTTTTATAAATACCGTCCTCCATTGTAATGGCCGGACGCAAGGATGTAAAATGAGTTTCGGGCAATGCCACAGCTCCAGCTGCTTCAGCAACCGCTGGCATATGACACGACAGGCAAATATTGCTTTTCATTGTAATTGGAAAAAATCCTTCAGTGTTATGTGGAATCATTGGAGGAGCATTTTCGAAAGCTCTTTCATATTTTGCGCTATGTCCCGGTGTTGCTGTGTCGTACAGGGCTTTGCCATCTAAATTGGTGTCATCAGAAAAAACACTAGCGGATATTATTCCAAGGTCGTTCTCATTAATATCAACCGGCGTAGATTCATTTGTCTCTGAGCAAGAAACAATAATTAATAACAATAATGGTAGTATTAAACGTTGCATATTACCTCCTGATTATTTTAATATTTTAAATTTTAATGCATTATCATCACATACTTCAATACAACGGGCACAGTTGGTACATTCGCCAGAAACGATTGGGCCACTTTGTTTTCCAACAATATGGAGTACTTGCTTCTCGGGACAAACCGCAAAGCATTTGTTACATTGAGTACAATTTTCTTGAATGTGTTTTACTTTGATCAATCGAAATTTGCTGATCAAAGAATAGAAAGCGCCAAGCGGACATAAATATCCACAAAACGCATTGGGCTTGATTAGTAAATCAATTAGGAAAACAAACAGCACCGCAAATAGTCCGGTACCAAAACCAAAAATAAGATTACGGTGAAGTATACCAATTGGGCTGATCATTTCGAAAGCTCCATAACCAAGTATGACTGATAATATCAAGCTAAGGGCTAAGATCCAATAGCGTATATTTCTTGATAGAACAACAGCTCCTTCCTTGCTCGTTAGCTTCCACTTTTTATTTAACCAATTGGACAAGTCCATTACCGGATTCATCGGACAAACCCAGCTACAAAATGAACGACCTGCAATTAGCGCATAAAAAAGCAATATGATTAGGGCACCTATAGTTGCATCAACACCAATGGCAAAACCTGCTGCAAGAATCTGCAAGGCAGCAAAAGGATCGGTTAAATGAATGCTATCAAAAGCCAAAGCAGATGAATAGTTTCCGCTTAGCACCTTCCAGCCAAAGTAGTTTGCACCAATAAAAAGGAGCATAATGGTAGCTTGAACTATTCGTCTTGCAACCAGGAATCGGTATGAATGTAATTTTTTAGTCATCGATTAAGCTTTCCCAGTCGTTTAAATAATCCAATGAACCATCGTCACTTTCCGTTGCGTTATGCTGCGAATTATTAATACGCTGCTCATCTTTAGTGTCCCATCCTTTAACATAATGATTACCAACTTTACCCGTTGAAACATCTATTGGAAGGACCTTTATGGCAGGTAGCTCGGTAACGCAAGCATGCTCGCAAATACCACAGCCAGTGCAAATGTCGCTGTTAATAACCGGCTTTAGATAAGCATGCTTTCCTGTACGTTCGTTCTTTTCGTATTGAAGCGTTATTGCTTCGTCGATTAATGGGCAAGCGCGATAACAGGCATCACATTGAATACCCCAGAAAGCGATACAAGTTTCCTTATGCACAACCGCTAATCCCATCCTGGATTTATTTATATCCATCTGATCGCCCTCAGCCTGAAGCTTGGTAATATCCAAAGCACCGCTCGGACAAGCTGGAACACATGGCACAGTTGGGCACATATAGCAAGGAACCTCACGAGGTTCAAAATGCGGTGCTCCCAATGCACCTTCGGTGTTTACGGTCGCTAGTTTCAGACTGTCATAAGGACAAGCCTCTACACAGGCTCCACACTTAATACATGCTTTAATAAAATTGGGTTCATCAAGAGCAGCAGGTGGTCGTAGCACAAGCTCACCCTTGGCCAATCCGGATGATAATCCGGTCCAAAGCGTTCCGCCCATACCTAAAAAACCTGTTCCTTTGAAAAGCTTTTTCAAGGCATCACGTCTGGATGAATTGAAATTATTCTTTTCCATGGTTACGCTTTATATACTTTAACCGCACATTTCTTAAAGTCTGTTTGCTTAGAGATTGGACAGGTAGCATCAAGACATACCTTATTGATGAACACCTTCTCGTCGAACCAAGGCACATATATTAAACCTTTCGGGCATCTGTTTCTTCCTCTAAGCTCAACGTGTGCTTTTACCTTACCTCTCCTGGATTCAACCCAAATTAAATCTCCGTCTATAAAACCGTAAGACTTGGCATCATCAGGGTTCATATAGCAAAGCGCCTCGGGTACTGCACGATATAACTCTGGCACGCGCATGGTCATTGTTCCGCTGTGCCAATGCTCTAACACTCTACCGGTAGACAGCCATAGAGGGAAATTCTTATCCGGCATTTCCGGTGGATCCATATATGGTCTGAAGAAGATTTTTGCTTTGTTCGTTAATTTATATTTGCCTTGTGCTTTATCCGGTCCTTTTAAATTGCCCTGCGGAATTTCCTTCAGCGCTTTACCGTAGAAAGCAAAATCTCCGGTGTCAGCTTTTCTGGCATAAGGATCGTATGTTGCATTAAAACGCCACTGTGTTTCTTTACCATCAACAACCGGCCATTTTAATCCGCGTACTTTATGGTATGTATCAAAGTCGGCATAGTCATGAGCTTTACCTTCTCCAAACTTACGGTACTCTTCCCATAAGTATTTTTGAATGAAAAATCCGTAACCATTAAATGGTTGATCGTCTGATCCAACAACCGCTCGTTTATCTCCTTCGGCTTCGGTATTTATTGTGTCCTTGCCGATTGGATCCGGCCATGCATATGATTTGGCTTCATCGTTGGCAAATAACACATCATATAAAGTATTGTCTGATGTATAGCCCATTGCCCTGGCATCTTCCATTACATCTGGTAATCCTCCTTCTAAACCAGGAATATCGCTAGCGCCCCAAACTTCATCAAGTTTAAATCTCTTTGATAATTCCACAAATTGCCACACATCAGGCATTGCATCACCAATCGGTGTTACTTGCTGCTTCCAATGCTGTGTTCTTCTTTCGGCATTACCATAGGCACCCCATTTTTCATAAATCATTGCCGACGGTAAAATCAGGTCGGATACTTTTGCAGAGATACCCGGATAGCCATCGCTCACCACAATAAAGTTGTCCATTTCGCGAGCAGCTTTTATCCAATGATTAGCACTTGCCGTGTTGTGATATGGGTTACATACATTGATCCAGGCAAATTTGATTTTACCATCTTCTATGTCGCGATGAATTTTCATTAAATGAGATCCTACTTTTGGATTCAAGGTCTTCTTCGGAAGTTTCCATATTTTTTCAGAGACCTCACGATGTTTCGGATTGGCAACAACCATATCGGCTGGTAACCTATGCGAGAATGTTCCCACCTCGCGAGCAGTTCCACATGCACTAGGTTGACCAGTTAAACTAAACGCACCATTTCCAGGCTTGGCTTGTTTGCCTACAAGAAAATGTACCATGTATGATTGCTCGTTCACCCAGGTTCCTCTGGTGTGCTGATTCATTCCCATTGTCCAGAATGAAACAACTTTACGACCTTTCTCAATATAGATGCTGGCTAAGTCCTTTAATTTTGCCTTGTAAGCAGCAAGATCTTCGTCTTCATTTCCTTTCGAAAGATCTGCAACATAATCTAAGGTGTAAGGTGCCAGACCTCTCTTAAATTCTTCGAATGAAATTTTCCAGTGTTTGTTTGCGGTTCCGGCATTCTTCATTTCCATTCGATCACCTTCTTTGTAACCAAGCGACGACAGTGCTGTACCTTCGGCCTTGGAAAGCAATTTTGCAGATTCCTTCTTCACTGTTTCTCGCTCCAGGTCGGTAAACTTCTTATGATCTGCCGTTCGCATTCCGTAACCTATATCAACAGGCCCGGTTGCAAAAACAATGTGCTTATTTATAAAGTCCCAATCAATTGACTCAGGATGATTGTACACAATCTCACGAGCAATGTAATTCCAGATAGCCAGATCGGTATGCGGTTTAAAAATAATCTCAGTATCCGATAAATCAGTACATCTGTTCGTGTATGTAGAAAGGTTAAAGATCTTTACCTTGTCAGGAGCAGATAATTTTCTGTCGGTAACACGCGACCATAGAATCGGATGCATTTCTGCCATATTCGCTCCCCAAAGTGCAAACGAATCTGTAATTTCAATATCATCATAACACCCAGCTGGCTCATCAATACCAAAGGTTTGAATAAAACCGGCAACTGCCGATGCCATACAGTGGCGTGCATTTGGGTCAATATTATTCGAACGGAATCCACCCTTTGTAAGCTTAACCGCCGCATACCCCTCCTGCACTGTATATTGTCCTGAAGAGAAAATACCTATGCCTGTAGGACCTAATTCCTTCAGCGATTTTTTAATATGATGTTCCATTTCATCAAAAGCACGTTTCCAGCTTATGGGCTTGAATTTACCAGTCTTACTGAAATTACCGGCCTCGTCCATTCTTAGTAAGGGCTTCTTTAAGCGGTCGGCTCCATACATGATCTTTGCATTGAAATAGCCTTTAATACAATTCAATCCTCGATTAACAGGAGCGGCTGGATCGCCTTTTACTGCAACTATCTTATCTTCTTTTGTGGCTACCATAATACCACATCCGGTGCCGCAAAAACGACAAACAGCTTTGTCCCATTTCCAATTTGCTTCGGCTGAAGAGGCTGATGCCTGAATGTCGTTTGGTATAGCTATACCAATAGCTGTGGCCGCAGATGCAACCGCAGAACATTTAATAAAATCTCTTCTTGATAAACTCATAATATGGATCGCTTTTGATTATTTTCTTCTTACTCGTTCGTTCAGAATTCAAAAATAGGAAAAAAAGTAAAACAATACCTTAATTCCTTAAATGAAATGTTTTTAAATTAGGACTAATGGGTATGAAAATATGATTTTCTCTTTTTAGGGCTGAAATGCAATTTTCAATAAAAAATGAAATTTTATTTGGTGGATTAAAAAATATGTCATTATTTTGACCAACCGTTCAGTCAATAAATAATTCTATACTGATATGCCAAGAACACCGGAACAATATGACGAGATTAGAGAAGCCAAGCGGGAACTGATTATGAAGGTGGCCATGGATTTGTTTGCTAACGAAGGATTCCATAAAACACCGATTAGTAAGATAGCTCAGCAAGCCGGCATCTCAAAAGGACTAATGTATAATTACTTTGAGAGCAAGGACGATCTACTCAACCAGATCATTTACGATACCAGCATGAAATTAATAGATCTGTTTGATCCGAATCATGACGGTGTGCTTACAGACGATGAGTTTGTGTATTATGTAAAGCAGAGCTTTGTGCAAATTAAAGAGAATGTTACTTTTTGGAAATTGTATTTTACACTCACCATGCAGCTTGACGCTGAGCAGCTAAACCACTCTGATTTAAACCACATCTCCAAACAGATGAATATTACTTTCAGCAAGTATTTTGAAGCTAAAGGATATGAAAACCCTGAAATGGAAATGATGTTGTTTGCTTTTACCATGAAAGGAATAGGACTAGCATGTACGGTTTCTCCGGATATGTTTCCACTCGACAGTGTTGTTGACGCTTTAATTAAACGATATATAAACAAGTAATCATGAAAAACCCAATCAAACTAATTCTTGCCTTATGCTTGTTCCTATCAACCGGAACACTTCATGCCCAGCAAGAATTGTCGGCTAAAGAGATTATCAAAAAAGCTGACGACAAAACAAAAGGAGAAGAATCGAGCATTGCCATCATGACCATGCAGATTGTTCGTCCGGACTGGACCAGAACCGTCCAATTTAAATCGTGGGGAAAAGGGACAGAAAGTTCGCTTACCCTAATTACTGCTCCGGCCAAAGAGAAAGGTCAAACATTTCTGAAGCGCGGAAATGAAATGTGGAACTGGAACCCAAAGATTTCACGAATGATAAAGCTACCTCCTTCGCTCATGTCGCAAGGCTGGATGGGCTCAGATTATACCAACGATGACATTCTTAAGGAATCGTCCATTGTGAAGGACTACACCCATGAGTTTGTTGGCACGGAAGAAGTGGCAGGCAGAGATTGCTATAAAATTAAGATGATTGCAAAAGAGGATGCCAACGTTGTTTGGGGCTCACAAGTACGCTGGGTAGATAAAACCGAATACATGATTCTTAAGGCCGAGCTTTACGATGAGGAAGATTATCTCATTAGAACCGAACTCGGTTTGGAAATGAAAGTAATGGACGGGCGCTTGATTCCTTCGCGTATGGAAATAATTCCAGCAGAAGAAGAAGGACACAAAACCGTTGTTGTAATTGACGAGATTCAATTCAACAAACCCATAAAAGAAAGCTTCTTTTCGCAGCAGAATATGAAACGAATTCGATAATCTTAACAAAACAGAAAAATGGAAAACCTTAAGTTAGCCTGGCGGAATCTGTGGAGAAACAGAAGGAGAACACTTATAACGGTGGCCTCTGTATTCTTTGCCGTATTTTTTGCTGTGGCCATGCGGTCGTTGCAATTAGGATCATACGACGTGATGTTCAAGAATATTATTGAATCATACACCGGCTACATTCAAGTTCAACACAACGATTTCTGGGACGATAAAACCATCGATAATCTTATTGAGTTCACCCCAGAGTTAGAAGCCAAGATACTAGCAGACGAGAATGTAAGTGAAACTGTGATGAAGATTGAGAGCTTTGCCCTCGCATCGAGCGGCCCCCAATCCAAAGGTGTGATGGTGATGGGAATTGATCCGGTTAAAGAAAAATATGTTTCAGATGTTGAATCGAAGTTGGTGCATTATGTACTAAGTAAGGAAGCAATTACAGCTTTAAAAGATGAAGGCATTAGTGATGATCTGAAGGATCAACTGGACATTTTCACCAACTCAGCATACTCAACTACCGCTCGCCTGCAATTAGATTTGGGCATTAGCGACGAGGACTTTCCTGCGATTCTCCCGTTATTAGAAAAACACACATCCTTTGAAAGTGGCTATTTAGAGCAGGGAAAAAACGATGTAGTAGTTGGCTACAAAGTAGCACAATATTTAAACCTTGAATTGGGCGATACCCTGATTCTTATCGGGCAAGGATACCACGGCGTATCAGCTGCCGGTAAGTTCAGAATTAGTGGTGTGGTAAAAATGCCTTCACCTGATATCGACTCACGAGTTGTTTATATTCCGGTTGACGTGGCACAACAACTATACGGTTGCGAAAACATGATTACCTCATTAGCTCTTCAAGTGGAGAATAAAAGAGATGAAGCTATTTTCGAAACCGTTAGCAGGCTTCAGGAAAGTTTAGGCGAAGAGTATAGCGTTCTTGGCTGGCGAAAAATGAACGAACTAATGGTGCAGCAAATGGAAGCCGACAATCAGCAAGGCTACATCATGATCTTTATTCTCTACATGGTTATTGCTTTTGGAATATTCGGAACCGTACTTATGATGACCGCCGAACGTCGTCGCGAATTTGGTGTATTGGTATCAATAGGAATGCAAAAAACAAAGCTGGCAACCATCGTCGTTTATGAGATGATATTAATGGGACTACTAGGTATTATAAGTGGTATCGTTGCCGCAATTCCGCTCATCTGGTGGGGGCTCGATCATCCTATACGATTCTCGGGCGAGATGGCCAAGATCTACGAAGACATGGGATTTGAGCCAATAATGGCTTTTCAAACCTACGATAGCTACATGTATAATCAGGCAATAATTGTATTTGTTATTGTAGTAATAGCAATGATCAACCCGGTTCGTAAAATTACCAAGTTAAATGTAATTGAAGCTCTACGAGCATAAAACAGAAAGTGATGATTATAAAAACAGCATGGAAAAATATATGGCGTAATAAAACCCGAAGCGCGGTTGTTATTTCGTCGATTGTTGTTGGCGTTTTGGCTGGAGTGTACAGTATTGCTTTTATGAATGGAATGATTGAACAGCGAGTCAATTCAGCTCTTAGCAATGAGGTGGCTCACATTCAGATTAACCACAAGAACTTTCGCAGCAACAACGACATACAAGACATTATCCCTAATGGAGCCGAAGTGCTTGAGGAAATAAAAAGTACACCGGGAGTAGTATCGGTAACCAGAAGAACGGTTGTAACAGGTATGGCCAGCACCGCATCAAAGAGTGCAGGTGTTCAAATTGTAGGGATTAACCCTGAGGAAGAGAAAGGTGTATTCGAATTATATGACAAAGTAATTGCCGGCACCGGTTCTTACTTCGATTCGGAAAAACACAATGTTGCCTATGTGGGCGAAGCACTTGCCAAGGAATTGAATATTATTAGATACGAGATTACCGACAAAGTCCTGGATTCGCTGAAAAAGACAGACGTGCCAGAAGAACTAATTACGAAACTGGAGCAGTTTAAGGGCAAGCGTTTTAAGAATGAGAAATTATTCTTTAAGAAAGTGAAAGCTGAAATGAGTGAAACCGAGGCCGCTAAGTACGGCAGCACCATCGCAGATGTGTCTCAACGTTTCAGAAAAAGAGCAAAAATCACCATGACCTTCCTTGATAAGAACAATGATCAATCGGGCGGTAATTTCCGTATTGTTGGTCTTTACAACATCCCCAATAACATGTATGAAAAACTGCAGGTATTTGTAAGGAATGATGACTTGAAAGCATTAACCGGTGTGCAGGCAAATGAGTTCCATCAATATATTGTAAAGATTGATGATACTGAAAAAACACAGGAAATTACTCAGACACTGCGCAAGTCAATGAAGCATCTTGAGGTGCTCAATTGGAAAGAAATATCTCCGGACTTATCAATGGCTAAAGACATGGTTACTCAATTTTATATTGTATTCATGACCATTATCCTGGCAGCACTTGCTTTTGGTATTTTAAATACCATGCTAATGGTGGTTTTGGAAAGAACAAAAGAGCTGGGAATGCTTACCGCTATTGGGATGAATAAAAGAAGAGTGTTTTCGATGATCATGCTCGAGTCTGTTTTTCTTTCACTGGTTGGTGGAGTAATTGGCATGTTCCTGAGTAAAATAGTGATTGACATTTCCTACAAATACGGAATTAGCTTCGACAGCTTGGAAGAAGGATTTGAGGCCATGGGCTATTCATCAACTATTTATCCTACAATAGACTCATCGTGGTTTGTGATTATGGGAATCATGATCATTATTACCGGAATGATATCATCTATTTATCCGGCTTATAAAGCATTAAAATTAGATCCGGCGGAAGCCATTAGAACTGAATAACAACATTTAAAAAATAATATCATGAAGGTTTTAGAAATAAAAGATGTTCATAAAATATACAACACCAGCGAAATTAGTGTACACGCAGTTAACGGAGTAAACCTCAATTTCGAGGCGGGCGAGTTTGCCGCAATCGTGGGTCCATCGGGATCGGGAAAAACCACTTTACTAAACATGATTGGTGGATTGGACAAACCAAGCGATGGAGAAATTATTATTAATGAAACGAATCTGGCTAACCTGAAGTCGAAAGAATTAATCGACTTTAGAATGCGCAATATTGGCTTTGTGTTTCAGGCATACAATCTTATTCCGGTGCTTACAGCCAAAGAAAATGTAGAGTTCATAATGAACCTGCAAAAATGGGCAAAGCAAAAACGTGATAACAGAACATTCGAATTACTGAAGGCAGTTGGCCTTGACGATAGAGCAAACAATCGTCCTTCGCAATTATCGGGAGGGCAGCAGCAGCGAGTAGCGGTGGCACGTGCACTGGCTTCAAAACCCATGTTTGTATTAGCCGATGAACCAACAGCAAACCTTGATTCATTATCTACTACTAAATTGTTGGAGATAATGGAGGAACTGAATAAGAAAGAAAACATCACTTTTATTTTCTCAACACATGATCAACGTGTGGTTAATAAGGCAAGACGCGTTATTACAATTGATGACGGTAAAGTAATATCAGACATTGTGAAGTAGAGAACGATAAGTTGTATGTTATAGATAAGTTGAACCTATAACATACAACCAACAACATAGAACTCTTCCCATGAAAAAAATAATTATAATTAACATTCTGCTCCTGGCAGTCGTTACCAGTTATACGCAAGTCAACAAACTTAGTGTTAGCGGCTATGTAAGTAACATGCATACCTATATGAGTGTTGCTCAAGATGCGCCACTATTGAAAGAATCCCTGTATCATAACCGATTGAACTTTCAATATTACGCTAATGATAACATCACCTTCGATCTGGAACTGAGAAACCGATTTTTAAATACAGATTTGTATGCGCTCGATAATCAGTATGCCGCAAATTTTGAGATTGATAATGGTTTCCTTGATCTTACCTGGAATCTAATGGAGTCGAGCCCCCTGCTCCTAAATTCAACCATCGATCGTTTTTACATGGAGTATAATAAAGACAATTGGAATGTTACCATTGGTCGACAACGGATTAATTGGGGACAATGCTTTGCCTGGAATCCCAATGATATTTTTAATTCCTTTTCCTTCTTCGATTTCGATTATGTTGAAAGACCCGGCGCCGATGCAGTACGTATTCAATATTATGATGGAATGGCCTCGCATGCAGAACTGGCTGTTAAAATGGACAACGACACCAATCTTACTGCAGCCGGTTTTTACCAATTTAACAAGTTCGGTTACGATTTTCAAGTGCTTGGTGGAATTGTAAATGGTGAAGATTACGTAGGAGGAATTGGTCTAACAGGAAATATTAAAAATTTGTCCATTCGAGGCGAAGCTTCCTATTATATTCCGGTTGATGAAGGAAAGGAAACGCTGGTAGCTGCCTTAGGCTTGGATTACACCTTTGAGAATTCACTATCGCTAAACATTGAAGGCTTGTATAATCAAAATGTCGAAACCGAAGCAGGATTTAATATAGTCGGCTACGAGGCTTCGCCCAAACGACTTGGATTTAGCGAATTTACTTTGATGGGTAATGTTAGTTATCCGATAAGTCCGCTGGTAACAGGAACGATTGCTGGTATGTACATTCCGGGTGCCAACGGCTACTATATTGGACCAAGCTTCGATATTTCTCTGGCTGATAATATATCACTGAGTCTGGTTGCGCAATATTTCTATTTAGAAGCTGTCGAAGTTGAAACGAAGATCAAACTTGGTTTTATAAGAATGAAGTATAGCTTCTAGATTCCCTATACAATTAGCGATTCGTCTAAATGCTTTTATGTCCTGGAATTCCCAGGTCAATGATGGAAGAGATATGGGTTTGGCTTATTTTTCAAGATGAATGACAGGATAGATAATAACATTGATCTATTGCACGATTCAGGTCACTTATGTTCAAAACATGATATTAACAAATAGACCTTAATTTCTAATTAATCTGTTAAACATACACCGATGTCTTGTTTATCTCGATTCTGGTTTTATTTTTGCAAGCTGCATGTAGTATTATAAAAACTTAGCAATGAAAAAATTACTGTCTACTCTCCTACTCGCTTTCACAACTGTTTTCCTATATGCCCAAATTCCATCGGCAATGGTTGAAACTTTAGAAGGCACAAAAATTAACACAGAAACAATCCAAAATGACGGAAAGCCAATAGTGATAAGCTTTTGGGCTACCTGGTGTAAACCATGTGTAAAAGAGCTAAATGCCATACATGAAAACTTTGAAGACTGGACAGATGAAACCGACGTAAAACTTTATGCCGTTTCTATTGACAACTCAAGAAGTAAGAGCAGGGTTGCTCCATTCGCAAACAGCCAGGGTTGGGATTACGAAGTATTACTCGATCCGAACGGAGAATTCAAGCGCGTAATGAATGTGGTAAATGTTCCCCATACCTTCGTTCTTGATGCCAACCTAAAGGTCGTTTATCAGCATACTACTTTTGCTGATGGTGACGAAGAAGAGCTATATGAAATTATTAAGAAAGTTGCCGCCGGCGAAAAAATTGAATAATCATTTTTGATCATAAATAAAGTCATGCTCAATGCATGGCTTTTTTTTTAGGTATCAATCATATTTCATTTACCTACTTTAAAATCCTATTTTTGATCTAATAATCTTAGTCATATGAATAAAAAGTTACTAGTTATTTTTAGCGCAGTGCTGTTCATTACCTCATCGCTAAGCGCACAAATTGGTGAGGAATTACAAATCCATGGTAATTTCCAACTCGATGCCTATACTTATTCGGAAGATACCATTAGAGATGCCGAGGCTTCTGACGAGAAAATGTTGATGATGAGCTATGCCAACATTATAGCCAACTACAAAGATTTTTCGGCAGGATTCAGATACGAAGGATATTTCAATGCCTTACAAGGTTACAATCCGGTGAATGAAGGTGTAGGCATTCCGCATTATTTTGCAACCTACTCTGCCGACGATATTGAAGTAACCATTGGTAGTTACTACGAGCAGTTTGGTTCAGGCCTTATTTTTAGAACCTACGAAGAAAAAACGATTGGTTACGATAATGCCATGAACGGTATTCGTGTAAAGTATAAAATTGGTGATGGCATTTTTCTTAAAGGTATTTATGGTCGTCAGCGAGTAAAGCAGCAAATTGTAAGCGATCATACAGTACTTATTTTAGGTGATGGTATTGTACGCGGTTTAGATGCTGAGTTTTCGTTGAATGATATATTTAAGACTTTTGCCGAGAGCAAAACACGAATTGGTTTTGGCGCAAGTTTTATTAGCAAGTATGAGGCAGACAACGACCCAACCTACAAGTTACCATTGAATGTGGCAGCCGGTGCAGCCCGCTTTAACTTGTCTCGTGGAAAAATAAGAATTGAAGGTGAATACGCCTACAAATCAATGGACCCATCAGCAGGTGGAATGGATAACAGTAATGGTAATGTGGGTATGAGCTACATTTACAAAAATGGACAAGCCGCCTTCTTAACCGCCTCTTATTCGCAAAAAGGACTTGGAATTAGTTTGTCAGCTAAAAGTGTTGACAACATGAACTTTCGCTCAGAAAGAACATCAAAGCTAAACGACCTTAGCATTAACTACATTCCAGACATTAATAAAAACCATACCTATGCATTTCCTGCAATGTTCCCTTATGGCACACAACCAAACGGCGAAGCTGGTTTAAGAGCAGAAGTGTTGTACAAGTTTAAGAAAGGATCGCCACTTGGAGGTAAATATGGAACACATGTTACTTTGAACTACTCACGCATGTTTAATCTTGTAAAAGAGTTAACAGATTCAATTGAAGTGTTGTCTTCAAACATTGGAACAGTTGGTTATAAAACTTCATTGCTCTCGTTTGGTGATGAAGTGTATTACGAAGATATGTTCATTACAGTGGCTAAAAAGTTCTCGAAAAAAGTGAAGGGTGATTTCACCATTCAAAAGCTTTTTTACAACAACTCAATTATTCATGGAGCTGCTGAAGCTGGCGATGGTTCGTATGTACATGAAATTGATGCTTACTCGGCAGTTGCCAATGTAACTTACAAGTTCACATCGAAAAAAGCATTAAGAACTGAATTGCAATACCTGAGCACCGAAGATCAAAATGGCGACTGGGCATATGTGGCTTTTGAATATTCAATTCCTCATTGGTTCTTTACCGTATCTAATCAACACAATTTGGGTAATCCGGCGGAATACAAGCAAGTGAGTTATCCATCAGTAGCAGTAGCCTATAATCACAAGGCAACAAGAATTCAATTGGGATACGCTTCAAACCGTCAGGGTGTGGTATGCTCAGGTGGTGTTTGCCGTGTGGTACCTGCATCAAATGGTATGGTATTATCAATAACAAGTTCATTCTAAAAATTCATCGACATGAAAAAAATACTTCTCTTATCACTGATCATCATTTCATCTGCATTTATTTTTAATTCGTGCGATGAACCTGAAGGCCCTTACATTGAAGCAAATCCTTACACTGGCATTTACGACTCGGATTTACCTATTCGTAAAATTTTGCTGGAAGACTTCACCGGTTACAAGTGCACCAACTGCCCATTGGCAGCTGATGAAATTGGACGATTGCAAGCATCTTATGGCGATCATATTATTCCAATAAGTGTACATACTGGCTGGTTCGCCGGACAAAGCTCACCAGAAGACCCTGATTTTGAAACAGAAGAAGGAGCTGCCATTGCTGAAGCATTGGATATTCTTGACACACCACCTTGGGGTGTAATCAACCGTAAAGTTTTTAGCGAAGGCGACGAATACGAATGGAGTTATAACGAATGGTCTACACTTATATTTGGTATTCTGCAAACCAACCAGTTTGCTGATATTGATATAAGCATGCATAGTGAGTACATTGAAGCGGCTAAAACTGTTAATGTTGAGATTGAAGCCGAAGAAATGGTAACTATTGATGCACCGCTAAAAATTTGCCTGTACATGATCGAAAGTCACATTATAGGCAAACAGAGTTATGGTTCGTACACTGATCCAGAATACGAGCACAACCATGTGTTACGTGCTGGTATGATTGAGAGCGATCCAACCTGGGGCGAAGCAATTACACTGCCGCTCACAAAAACGTACAGTTTCACACTTGCCG
>JBFHES010000082.1:0-16392 GCA_041584015.1 Bacteroidales bacterium | reverse complement strand
TTTGTTCTTATCTCATTATGTAAAAGAAGGGAAAACATGCTCTAAAATGCGAGCCGATTACCCGGCTTACTTCATGTCGAAAAATAAGATCCAACTATCTCCCGAACTAGATGTTGATGCAATCTTGGAAGGCATGAAGAAGAAATATGCCAGCGAACAAGTAAACGACATTGATGGTGTTAAAATTGATTTTGCTGAAAACTGGGTTCATTTAAGAAAATCGAATACAGAGCCAATTATTAGAATATACTCTGAGGCAAAAAGTCCAGGAAAAGCTGACTTGTTGGCCAAGAAAATAATGGATGAAATAAAAGAAATGGCAGGCTAAAAAATCCACCATTATCTAGAAAATAGAAAGGCTCGATAATTCAAGAATTATCGAGCCTTTCTATTATTTCTTTATTTATTAGAATCTAAAACCTACAGTACAAAGTAGTTTATTGTTTGCAATTTCATTGCTTGATGATGCAAATGGCGACTGATAAAGCACATACTCTTCTGTTCCAAAATAATGTGAGAAACCAAAATCAATATAAAATGAATTGTTATTGATGCCAAAACCTGCACTTACTGCCTGGTAATCTGCATCAGCATTTAACTGATTTGTTTCATAAGGACTATCATAATAGGCATATCCTCCACGTACTGAGAGTGCACCAAACCTTAATTCAGTTCCTAGTCTATAATTATTGGCCATTTTATACATTAACTGAATATCTTCATTCTCTGCACTGAAAGTATATCCATCGCCCCCACCACGTAATTTCGACTTAGCATAATCAATTCGTTCATAATCAAATGAGATTAAGGCAAACTTTGCAAGTATAACTGCAGCACTTCCAATTAGCTTTGGTGGAGTATACAACTCATAATCATACTCACCAGATGCAGTTTGTGGACTTTCGGTATCAATAGTTAAATCAGCCTCCATTCTGGAAGTATAAGAATCGTGCAATGAATAAAAGGTTGGAGAATGCACTGCTGCTCCTAATCTCAACCAAGAAACTGGCTTGAGAATTACGCCTCCCTTAAAATTAACCCCACTTCCGCTGATCTCTAAATCCTGCTGATAAGTGAAAGAATTCAAATAGGATATATCTTCCGGAACCTCCAGTTCTTCATGTGTTGTTTGTTGACGATATCTGATAGAACTTACATTTACACTACCCCCGATATAAATCATATCATTATAATTGGCTCCGGTTGTAAAAACATATTCACCAATAGACCCAGATTCGTCAACAGAGTGTCTTTGCAGCTGACCATAGTCACTCCCTGCAAAATCATTCATCCAATCTCCTTCACCATTTATCTGATACACCAATCCGGTTCGAATCGCAAGATCGGTTGCATTTGGCATGTAACCTCCATTAGCGTCCGCAACATACTGATCGAGCATAGAGCTGGTTTGGTTAACATACTTTATTGCTGTAATTCGATCGAAATCATTGAGCTTATTATAACCAAAGCCAATGTTTACTGATTTCCATCCACTTTCATTTCCTGTTGAGAAAGCACCAATCAATCCCATGTTACCTAAACCAAAGTCGTAATTAAAATCTTCCAATTTCGACCCCTGAAATGAAGACATACTTGTATTGTTACCAAAGCTTGGTGATAAGGTAAATTCTGATTTACGATAAACACCAACTCCTGCCGGGTTAATACTCACGGCAGCAAAGTCGGCACCTAAAGCACCAAATGCACCACCTAAAGCCATAGACCTAGCGGTAGTTCCATAATAATTTTGTGAAAACCTGAGAGCATCCTGACCATTCTGACTGTAAGCACTAAAGCCAAATGCTACTATTGCGATTAATATTGTGGTTAACTTTTTCATAATTGTTTAACTCTATTTGTTACAAATTAAGTTGGGCTAATAATGTAATTGAAATCTGTTTAATCTACCTTCTTCCGCCTGATTTTGAACTTGACGAACTTGATCGAGAAGAACTACTACTTGATCTTGAAGAGCTTGATCCGCTTGAGCGACTACTTGAACCTGAGCTTCTGTAGCTTGAGCCTGAACTTGATCGTGAGCTACTTGAAGATGGCCTGCTGTAACTGCTGCTACTCTTACTACTCGACGGGCTTGAATAACTGCTTCGCGACTTCGAACTACTTGATGAAGGTCGACTATAGCTGCTGCTCTTATTAGATCTAGGCTTTGTATAAGTATTGGTTTTTGAACTACTTGAACTTCCATTTGATCTTGGCTTTGTATACTTACTAGAACTACTGCTTGATCTTGGCTTAGTATACTTGCTTGAGCTGCTACTTGAGCTTGGCTTCCTATAAGAGCTACTAGATGAGCCAGGCTTAGTTCTATAAGTCTTGCTTTGTGAGCTGTTATATTTTGGCTTTGTAGCATTAGTAGGCTTTTTGTAATTGTACTTTTTGCTCTGTGTAGATGTTGATGGTGTTCTTGTACTTGTTGTACTTGATCCTTTTCTTGCAGCACTAGATACCGTTCCGTTCGTTTTCGATTGAGTTGTTCTGGTAACTTTATTCTGTGTCGATGAATATGGGCTCTTTGAACTTGCACTTGTTTTTGAACTTGTTCGACTTGACGCCGCAGTGTTTGGTCTTTGGCTTGTTGTTCCGAGTGCAGAATTTGTATTTCCTGAAGTTCTGGTAACATCACTACCACTATTAGTGCGACTAGCAGCTGATGTGCTTCCACCAACTTTATTATCTCTTACTTTTGTAGCAGCGTTTGAAGTACTTGATATTCTGCTTGAATTAGAGAACGAGCCACTAGTTTCTGCATAAGCTAAGGTCCCTCCATCTCTTACAACCTGGTTCTCAAACTTATCACCAAAGGTTCTACCACCAACACTTTGTGAGTTGGTTAAATGATTATCTCTATGCCCGTACTGATATGAATTCGTTCCATCATAACTGTTATAATAGTAGCTATTGCTTCCGCCGCCATACATTCCGCCATAAGTTCCTGCATAATAACCATCATAGAAACCATTGTAATATCCATTATTGTAACCGGTATAATATCCACCGTAACCGTAGCCACCGTATCCATAGCCACCGTAACCGTAGCCACCATATCCCCAACCCATTGAATAATATGGTCCGTAGTGGTGGTGGTGATGTGACCAAGGGCTATATCCAAAATAGATACTTGATCCCCAAAAGAATGGATCATAAGTATAATAATACATGTTGGTATAAAAACCATCATAATATCCACATCCAATATAAGGATCATGGAATCGTCTTAATCTTGCCGAGTAAGAATAATCATAATAATCATCTTCTTCGTAGTAGTTATTGGTAACATAGGTATTACCTTCTTCATCATAATACTCCTCTGTATAATAAGGACTGTTTTCATCCTGGTAATAATCTTCTTCCTCAATATATTCTTCGTATACAATAGAGTCTCCTTCAACGTAATAAACTTTTGTGTATTCAGGAACTTCAGTATACTCAACAATTTCTTCTTCTTGAGTAAATTCATTATTTGCAGCCTTTTGCTCAGGTGCCTTATTGGCGAACACAGCCTCATCTCCAGGAGTATAATAAATATCATCGTAACTACTATTAACATGTGAACTTGAAGAACACGCTGTTAAGAAAATCATTGTCATCGCTAAAAAATACCACATTGTTTTCATGACTTTATCTCCTGTCGTTTAAATTATATATTTTTGCCATCTAATTTCAAAGTTTGTTCTGGAAAAAGCAAACATCATACCAAAAGTATAAAAAATGGCAAAGGGATTAACGAGTAGAAGCGAAAATTATTCACAATGGTACAACGAGCTAGTAGTAAAAGCCGACCTTGCTGAGAATAGCGCTGTAAGAGGAAGTATGGTAATTAAGCCTTATGGCTATGCTATATGGGAAAAGATGCAAGCACAGCTTGACAAAATGTTTAAAGAAACAGGACATGAAAATGCCTATTTCCCACTATTCATTCCAAAGTCGTATTTCTCAAAAGAAGCAAGCCATGTAGATGGTTTTGCAAAAGAATGCGCAGTTGTAACACATTATCGTTTAAAAAATGATCCTAATGGAAAGGGTGTTATTGTTGATGAGGACGCCAAACTGGAAGAAGAATTAATTGTTCGACCAACTTCTGAGACCATTATCTGGGACACTTACAAAAAGTGGATTCAATCATATAGAGACTTACCGATTTTGGTAAACCAATGGGCCAATGTTGTTCGATGGGAAATGCGTACAAGATTATTCCTTCGTACAGCAGAATTTCTATGGCAGGAAGGGCACACTGCTCATGCCACCAAACAAGAAGCCTTAGACGAAACCAAACAAATGGTGAATGTCTATTCAGATTTTGCGCAAGAATACATGGCCATGCCGGTTGTTATTGGAAACAAATCGGAATCAGAAAGATTTGCAGGAGCACTCGACACCTATTGTATTGAGGCACTAATGCAAGATGGAAAAGCTCTACAGGCAGGAACATCACATTTCCTTGGTCAGAATTTCGCTAAAGCATTTGATGTAAAATTTACTAGTAAAGAAGGAAAGCAAGACTATGTTTGGGCAACTTCATGGGGTGTTTCAACCCGTTTAATCGGTGCCTTAATTATGGCTCACTCCGATGACAATGGATTGGTACTTCCTCCTAAATTAGCTCCAATTCAGGTAGTGATTGTTCCTATTTACCGTAAGCCAGAAGAAATGGAAGCGGTATTTGCTGTTGCAGAGAAAATAAAAAAGCAATTGCTTGATGCTGGAGTATCTGTTAAATTTGATAACAGAGATACACACAAACCTGGTTTTAAGTTTGCAGAATACGAACTAAAGGGTGTACCTGTAAGATTGGCGCTTGGACCTAGGGATATTGAAAATGGAAATATCGAAATTGCCAGACGCGATACCCTTGAGAAGAAAACAATTGCTCAGGCTGATATTCTAAGTACAGTGCAAAGTCTGCTTGAAGAAATGCAAACAAACATTTACAACAAGGCGCTTAACTTTAGAACAGAGAACACGCATTCTGCTGATACATGGGATGAATTTACCGATATCATAAAGAACAAAGGCGGTTTTGTTCTTGCTCATTGGGATGGCACAGCAGAGACTGAAAACAAAATTAAAGATGCCACTAAGGCAACAATCAGATGTATTCCTTGGGATGCAAAAGAGGAAGAAGGTAAATGTATTTTTACCGGAAAGCCATCTTCTAAGCGCGTATTATTTGCAAAAGCATATTAAATAATAAAGAGGCAGTTGAATTATCAGTTGCCTCTTTTTTCTTAAATTGATCGACAAACTTTTAGAAGCTAATCCAATGAAAGAAACCCCAAACAACAAAGAAAAAATAATTAGCAACCTTGCTAAAAAATCGGTTATTAAACAAAATGTATTTGAAAGCACCCAGACCATTTTTTTGCTCCTAAAACAAGTGCTTCAGGAAATAACAGATGAATACAACGAACAGTTAAAATCTGTTGATAGCCGGGTATTATTCGAATACGAAGAGCATGGCCCCTTCGATGTCCAATTGAAATTCTCCGGTGATGTTTTATATTTCCACATGCACTCTAATGTGTTTGAGTTCAATAGAGAACATCCAATTTGGAAAACCTCTTATGCTGCCAAAGAGCCTTTTAATTCCTTATGTGGTATTATTAATATCTATAATTTTCTTGCCGATTCGTTTAAATTTAATCGATATGAAGATTTAGGTTACTTGGTTTCGAGATTATTTGTGAATAAGGATAAATATTATTTTGCTGAAGGCAAAAGACAAATTGGTGCATTATTTACTGATTTTGGTTCGGTGGTGCTAGAGAAAGATCAGCTTAAGGCAATTATTGAAACCTCTATTGCTTATGCCTTAGAATTCGATTTGTTAGTTCCTCCTTACGATCACGTAAAAATTGCATCGGTAGCGCAAATGCAGCAAAAAGTTGATTTTTCTAAAATGAAAACAGGAAAGCGTCTGGGCTTTAAATTTAACTCCGACGATGTTTAAGCCAGAAATATAAACTGAGACACCATCTTTTAAAAAATATACCATGAAAATTAAACTATCAATTCTTACATTAGTAGCTATTGTTTTTACCTGCAATAGCTCAATAGCTCAAATTGCAAAAGAAAAAAACCTTGTGAATATTGAAAACATACAAGAGTTTGAAAGTAAAAAATATGAAACCCTGGTAAACCAATACGTTGAGGTTCCATTGACTTCTGACCTTAGTCATTTAACATTAAAAGAAAAACAGCTTTTGCTAGTCATTCTTGACGTGGCAAAAGTTATGGATGAGCTGTTTTGGGTAGAAGCATTTGGCAACAAGGACGAATTATTGAAAAGCATAGGCTCCGATGACGCCAAAAAACTTGCAATGATCAATTACGGACCGTGGAACAGATTAGATGGGAATGCCCCGGTTTTTAATAACATAGATACCAAGCCTGCTGGTGCAAATTTCTACCCAACTGATATGACAGTTGAAGAGTTTGAGAACTTTAAATCAAAAGATAAAAAAAGTCTATACACGATGATTCGAAGAGACAAAGCAGGAAAACTTGTCTCAATTCCATATCACAAATTTTTCAAGAAAGAACTTGAGAGAGCATCTCAATTACTTATGCTAGCATCAGAACTTGCCGAAGATCCAGGTTTAAAGAAATATCTAAAATTAAGATCAGAAGCTTTAATGACCGATGAGTATCTTGCCAGTGATATGGCCTGGATGGACATGAAAACCAATCGCATTGACTTTGTAGTTGGTCCAATAGAGAACTACGAAGATCATCTGTTTGGTTATAAAGCGGCACACGAATCATTCGTACTTATTAAAGACATGAAATGGAGTAAGCGCCTTGACAGGTATGCGAAACTACTACCTAAGTTGCAAACTAAGTTACCAGTACCCGAAGAATATAAGAAAGAAATGCCTGGTAGCAATTCTGATTTGGGAGTTTATGATGCCGTTTACTATGCTGGTGATTGTAATGCAGGAAGCAAAACAATTGCAATTAATCTACCAAACGACCCAAAAGTACATATCGAAAAAGGATCGAGAAAACTACAGCTAAAGAATTCAATGCGTGCGAAATTTGATCACATATTAAGTCCTATTGCTGATGAACTTATTGATCCATCGCAACGAAAGCATGTTACCTTTGATGCCTTTTTTGGCAATACAATGTTTCACGAGGTGGCTCACGGATTAGGTATTAAAAATACCATAAACGGTAAAGGTGAAGTACGCCCTGCACTTAAGGAACAATATTCAGCTATTGAAGAAGGTAAAGCAGATATTCTTGGTTTATTTCTGGTTACACAGTTAAAAGAAATGGGCGAATTAGATGTTGATTTAATGGACAACTATGTAACATTTATGGCAGGTATTTTCAGATCAATTCGTTTTGGAGCATCTAGTTCCCACGCAAAATCAAATCTTGTTCGTTTTAACTATTTCAAAGAGATGGGTGCCTTTACCTGCAACGATGCCGGTAAATATGTTATTGATTTTGAGAAAATGCAAAAAGCAATGAATACCCTTTCAGAGAAAATTATTGTACTGCAAGGTAATGGTGACTATGAGGGAACAAAAAGCTTTATTGAAAGCTACACCAATTACCCGCAAGACCTTACAGATGCGCTTAATCAGCTAACAAAAGCTAACATTCCTGTTGATGTTGTATTCAAACAAGGAACACGCGTTCTTGACTTAGATTAACTTATTCTACCATAACTTTAGAAAAACCGTCGCATACCGACGGTTTTTTTTATTTATCCTAATCGGGTTTTTCAATTGGGTATCCCTCCTCTTTATTAAATTAACAGTAGAGCTCAGGCAACCAAGCAAGCTGTTAGTATGTCATTGAATAAGATCTGTATTTTTTATAATTGATGGTTAAACGATAAATCTTAAATTTGACCTACTAAACGCAGGAATCCAATAATCCGGACGACCTTTCGTTTTGAAAATAAAAGCTGCTTATAGTGAAAAACATTTACATAATTATCTTATTACTTCTTGCCTCAAGCACCAGTGCGTTCTCGCAGGGAGAAACGAATATTTGGCATTTTGGAATTAATGCCGGATTGGATTTTAACAGCCTGCCTGCAGTTGCCATAACCGACGGCATGGTTAATGCCCATGGTGGTTCTGCCGCAATGAGCGATGCCAATGGCAATTTGTTATTCTACACGCAAGGGATGACGCTCTGGGATCAGAACCATACCCCAATGCCAAATGGCCTCGGTTTGGAAGGACACGCATCATCTACTCAAAACAGTATGATTATTGCAAAACCCGGTAGCACCGATCTATATTATGTATTTGCAAATGGACGGTTCTCTGATGGTTTAGGTCTGAGCTACTCTGAGGTTGACATGAACCTTAACGGAGGATTAGGTGATGTGAATAGTAACAAGAACATTCCACTTTTAGACTCAACCTGCGAAAAATTAACGGCAACTTATCATGCCAATCAAATAGATTATTGGTTAATAACACATGAGCGAAATACTTCGAACTTTTACGCCTATCCAATTACAGCTGCAGGAATTGGGGCACCAATTATTAGCGCTTCGGGCATTGCTCATCAAGGACTTGTTGCTGGCTCAGATGTTCTGGTTGGCCAGTTAAAGGCATCACCAGATGGCACTCGTTTAGCTCTTGCTACGTCAGCAGGCAATAACACTTTTGAAATATTCGACTTTGATAATAACACTGGAGTTGTTTCCAACCCAATCACTATATCTGGTCCTCAATATGAGTATCCTTATGGCGTAGAATTTTCGCCTGATGGTACCATGCTATATTGTTCATCAACAGCAAACAATAAGGTTTACCAATTTAACCTTACCTCGGGAAGTGCTTCGGCAATAATAGCCAGCGAAGTTGTAATTGCAGAACCTGCAAGCACAATAGGCGCTTTGCAACTCGGGCCCGACAGTCGTATTTATATCGCTCGTTATAATAGCTTCTACCTGGGAGTAATTAATAGTCCAAACCTTGTTGGTTTAAACTCAGATTATGTTGATGATGGTGTTTCGCTAGGAAGCAAAAGAAGTCGTACTGGTTTACCAAACTTCATTAGCAGCTATTTTAACAACCCTCGTTTCCTATATTCGAATGTTTGTTTTAGCGACTCAACAGTATTTTATATCTCCGATTTAAATGGAGTTAATTCTGTATTGTGGGATTTTGGCGATCCGGCTAGCAGCGCAAACAACACATCAACCAGTACCGATCCTGTTCACATTTTTTCGGCACCAGGTGCATATGATGTTTCGCTTACAAGAAACTTTCCGGGTTTTTCAGACAATGTTACACAAACTATTAATGTACATGCCCTGCCGGATATTAACCTTGGCCCCAATGAAATATTTTTATGCGACGGACAGGATACAACCTTATCTGCAGGAAACCTTTATGAATCATATTTGTGGAACAATCAATCAATAACTTATTTTATTGAAGTAAACACACCGGGTATGTATTCACTCACTGTTACCGACGACTTTGGTTGTGAGAATTCAGACTCAGTAGAGGTAAGCCTTCAACCTGCACCGGAAGTTGAATTAGGCCCAGACACCTATATATGTCAGGGAAATATGCATCCACTTGACGCAAGCTTTAGCAACTCAACATATGAGTGGAGTAATGGACCAACATCAGCCACTCAAGCAATTACCGAAGCAGGAAATTACTTTGTTACGGTTACTAACATTTGCGGTAGTGCCATAGATTCAATTAAAATTGATTACTATGCAACCATTGCCTTTAGTTTGGGTGAAGACCAGGAGTTATGTCCGGGAGATTCTGTCACTTTAGACCCGGGAGACCTTGATGTTAATTACAGCTGGTCTACTGGTAGCACCGACCAAACAATAACAGCTAATTCAACAGGCAGTTATTCATTAATGGCCTACTACAGTGGTATTAATTGCCCCAAAGCATATGATACTGTTCTTGTCTCAGTTCTCGACAATCCGGTAGTTATCGCAAGTAACGATACAACAATTTGCGAAGGTGAGGTTGCTCAATTATTTGCATCCGGTAATTTCATAACAAATTACAACTGGTCTGACAACCAAAGTGGGCAAAGTATTGCCGTTAGCCAGGAAGGTCTTTACGTAATATTTGCATCAAACATTTGTTCCTCGGATACCGATTCTGTTTATGTTAGTGTTATTCCACAGCCCAACGTAGATGTTGGACCAGATACAACCATCTTCGATGATGAAACGATCGTCTTAAATGCCACCTATAATTCGGCATGGAATTACGAATGGACGCCTTCAACAAGTTTAAGTGGAACAACAATATCAAATCCGGAGGCATCACCTCAACAAACAATAACCTACACACTTGTTGTAACCGATGAAGTTGGATGTCAGGGAACCGCAAATATTACTATAGATGTAAACGAACGACCACTTCCTGAGATTGAGATTTACAACACCTTTTCGCCCAACGGCGATAACATAAACGACACCTGGGTAATTAAGAATATTGAAAAATACGAGAACAACTATCTGGAGATTTATAACCGGAATGGGAATTTAATCTATTCACAAGAAAATTATCAGAATGATTGGGACGGCACCTTTAACGACAATCCAGTGCCAGCTCATGTATATTTTTACATTCTAAATCTGGGCGTGCCGGATGAAAAAATCAGAAATGGTCATGTTACAATCATCCGATAAGAAACAGAGAATATGAAGAAAATACTACTCATAATAATCATACTACTTCCTGCGACTTTATTTGCTCAGCAAATACCACAGTTCTCGCAGCGTGGAATCGATATATTCTCTTTTAACCCTGCTTTTGCAGGATCAAAGGGATATACAGAAATGCTCATTCACCATCGCTCGCAATGGCGCGGTTACGATGGTGCACCAACTACTCAGAATTTCACGTATCAAGGTATGCTCAGTAAACGAAATGCTTTAGGACTATCTTTTGTAAAAGACAAGATTGGTCCTATCTCCACCTCTGGAATAAAGATAGCGTACGCCTACCATATAGATATGGATGCGGTAAAGTTAACATTTGGGCTATCGGGTGATATTTATCAATACGGAATTAATGGTAACGAAATCACCACGCACGAGCAAAATGATCCATCAGTACTGTATGAAACAAGCGAAAAGGTTTGGCGACCAGATGCTACCTTCGGCACCTTCCTCTACAATGACAATTTCTATTTTGGATTTTCAATTTTACAGCTACTGGGTTCAACCGTAGAATTATATAAAAATGAACCGGCAATTGGCACCTTGCCCCTAACAAGGCACTTTTACATTAATGCTGGATACAATTTTTCTCCAATGAATAATGTTGGCCTCGAACCATCCATTCTTTGGAGTAATGCAAAAGGAAGTCCTGCTCAACTCGAACTCAATCTATATGCTCAGTATGGATCTAAAATATTGTTTGGTGGGTCGTACCGTTTAAAGGATGCTTTTGCGCTGGTTGTAGGTTTTAAAATGAAAGATCGACTTAAGTTTGCTTACTCCTATGATATTGTGGTATCACCTTTAAGAAATTACAATAGCGGTTCGCACGAACTTATAATCTCGTTTATTATACCAAACAAACTGGGTAAGTTCAACAGATGGAGACACGAATACCAGTACGACTTTAATCCTAAAACACACAAATGGAAATCTCGATGGTAAGCTGATCTGCGTCTTTAAGAATCATTGTAGGCAGCAATTACAACGATGCTCTAAGCGTTAAATAAAAATTACGCCCTGGAGCTGATATACCAGAGGAATAAGGTCGGTAATGAACATCAAGGATATTTTCCAATCCACAGTTTACTTGAATGTTTTTGTGCAGCTGATATGATAGTTTCATATTTAAGGTGTACCAGGCTGGGGCGCCATCTTCAGTATACAAGTAGGCTTTATCCTGCTCAGAGGGCGCCATATCTTCTAATTTACGAGCGGCATTATAATTACAATACAACGATGCTTTTAACCTGTTAGTCGTGTAAAATACACTTGTATTCCCGAAGAAAGGAGGTACATGTCGCATCGGCAAATCTTCATCATCAATACCATACGTAAAATTAGCGGATGATGTAATTCCTATCTTTTCGGTAAGATCAAAGGAAATCATTGCATTACCACCCCAAAGATGAGCGTAACCCGTATTCACAATCGCCTCCACCTTACTCATTTCATCATCGTAAAGAATCGAATCATGTTCCACTCCATCCTGATCAACATAGGTGTAGTCACGTCGCACCATCGCATTATCCAGATAGGTATAAAAGGCAGAAAGCTTTAACTCAGCAATCGATTGGATATTCCAATTCAAACCAAAATCAGCATTGTAGGCATACTCCGATTGAAGATTATCGTTAGGCACAACCACATTACCTGGTTCCGAATCAAACACTTTCCCGACATCATCGAGATTTGGTGCACGAAATCCAGACCCCACATTCACATTCAGCTGCAATTCTTCAATAGGATGAGCAACAATACCAAGACTACCATTTAAAGCACCTGTTTGAATGTTAAGATTACTAAAACTAAAATCATAAGGATTGGTATCGAATTCTGAATTCAAATAAATATTGCTGTAGCGCACACCTCCGGTAAAGTCAAGTTTCTGATTTAACTTTGTTTTCAAACTGGAATACAAGGCGCCAATATTATAAAAAGTCCCTCCATCCGGATACCTGCTTGCACTAGGCACTACATCACCATTTAAAATATTTGTTTTAATTCCTGATGATGTTACTGTATTTATCACTTCCTCGAAACCATAATAGAAATGAGTTGCAGGTGACAATTCTTTATCAAGATCGATATTTAATGAGTAAATATTTAATTGCTCGGTTCTGCTTCTTAGGTCGGTGGCGTATAATTTTCTGTCGTGTCGGCTTTCTTCATAATTTTGATAAGCCAGCGATATTTTTAATTGATCGTAAAGTTTTGTTTTGTGCTTATTCAGCATATTCAGACTCCCCATTAGCCAGTCTTGCGGACCATAGTACCATTCGGCATACTTAAGGGTATTATCGCTGTACTGAATTAGTCGGTCGTATCTAGGAACATCTGAAGTGGTGCTGTATACAAAATTAAGATTCACGTCGATGCTATCGTTGGGCTTGAATCTTATTTTCTGGAGAATGTTAGTTTTGGTGTAAGCTGATCCTATCTGTACATCAGGATTGCTGTTGAGCATTACGGTATCTCTGCCATCAACCTGCGCCACATATTCATTGCGCATTCCAAAATATGGATAATCCTCGTTTCGATTACTTCCTGCACGCAAGTCTCCAAACTCTGAGAAGGAAAGCCCGGTTACAAAACCCCACTTTTTGAATCTAAAATTCAACATTACATTTTCTGACTGTTCCTTACTTGCAGTGGAATATCTAATGAAACTGCTACCTTTCATTTCATATTTTCCGGAGGAAGACAATTTAACGGGCACGGTATTAAAATTTAATACGCCCCCCAAAGCATCACTTCCATAAATGATTGTTCCCGGGCCAAAGATGACCTCAGCAGACTCAAGACTTGCAGGATCCACCGAAAGAACATTTTGCAAATTACCGCTTCGATAGATGACATTATTCATGCGAATACCGTCAACCACGATTAACAATCGATTGGCCGAAAAACCTCTAATCATTGGACTTCCGCCACCAAGCTGACTTTTCTGAACGAAAACCTCATTGGTATTTTCTAGTAAATCTGCTGAAGTTTGCGGATTATCGAAGGCAATTTTCTTAGCACTAATACGTGCCATTTTATTGGGCACTTCAGATGTTTTTTGCTCCCACTTATTCACCGAGATGGTTACCTCATCCAATCCAACAACCGATTCAACAAGGCTGAGTTTAAAATTCAATTCCTTTAATTCCGGGTAAGATGTAGTTACATTTTTAAATGCCGGATGTTGTATGATGATTAGTGGTTCATTTTTAAATCTTGAAATATCTGCCTTTCCGTCTTCATCAGTAGCCACCGCAAGCGAAAAATCATTGGTATAAACAAACACTCCTGAAATTGGACCTAAATCGGCTTTACTAACAATAGTTAATGTTTGTGCAACTACTGAATTACTAATAAGGAAAAAGAATATGAGGATCGTAATTAAACGAAAACGATGATAATTACACATTAATAACAAATTTAAAAATCAGTGCACCGACATGCAAAAACAGTACCCTTTTGAGCATTTCTATAACTTAATTAGCGAACCACTTGTATTTGCCTTTTCTCCACTTATATGGTAAAAATAAGTTCCTGGCTTAAGTTCATTTCCATAATGATCTTTACCATCCCATATAAATTTAGTTCCAAGTGTATTAGCGCTTTTAAAAACCAATCTACCTGCAACATCAAATAGTTGCAATGTGTGATTTTCATTAAGTGAGGTAAGCTCAATACTTACTTGATTACTGAACGGATTCGGGTAAACTTTAACTTCTAGTTCTTTGGATTCATTAATCGTGTTTACCACCTCATTTAAGGCCAGTTCCCAAATGCCACGTCCATGCGTTCCAAATCGAACTGCATTAATTGATGAAATATATTCTACACTCCAATAAACCTGATCAGGAGCGGAAACGCCATGCAATGGAAACCATGAGTTGAGACTATCAATATATACAAATGGGCCAGCTTCACAAGCAGCAAAAATCATTGAGTTATCATCATTTATGGCCAACTCATATACCAGGGTTGCAGGCAAGTTCTGGTCCATCGACACAAAGCTCTGACCATGATCTTCGGATTTATAAACAGCCGGATTGGAATAACCACTTCCTGCTACATAAACGGTATTCGTATCAATCGGTGAACTTTTTATTGAATTCCCATAAAAGTAATGGCCATCCGGAGCATCAAAATTCTGAGTTTGATTCCAGGTTGTTCCTTGATTGATAGAATAATAAAATGCGCCTTTGCTTGTGGACACATACATCATCTGCGAATTCAATTGGCTAAATCCAATTGCCGAAATTTTCTCGCCACTCTCCGATTCAAAATCATAAGGATACTCAACGCCATTAACATTTGTTCCTACATAAGAATATTTCCAAAGGTGTGCCCCACCATTAGATCCGCCGCCACCTAACCATACAGAAGTGGCACTTGATGGATGAGCACATAAAGGTGGCATCCACAAGTAATTTGTACCATTAAAGTCTTGGCTGGCACTTTCATAATTAATTGAAATTTGCGGGTAGTACATGATGAAACCAGGATAGACAGTCCATATACTGTAGCCCTTATCTCCTGAAACCAGATGTCCGTAATCTCCACTAATTGTCTGTTCAAAGTCGATAAAATCGCCAGAACTTACTGCACTAGCCTGAAAGCCTTGATCCTGACTACCGCCATATATTAAGTAAGGGTAATCATTATTACTTAGAACAGAATAATATTGCGAAACCCGCAAGCCTTGTAATGATATATTTGTTGTGTTCTGAAGAAAATCGCTCGATTCGTAAATACCTCCATCGGTTGAAATAAAATATTGCTCATTCCCTGAAGGGGTGATAAAACTCTCAATTTCCGGAATATCAGCATGCAGCTTGGTAGCAGGATAATCATAATATTCCCACCATTCATTTACTAGATTCCAGCTTATACCTCCATTGGCACTTTTAAAAACATTAACCCCGCCAAATGAAAGTTCCTGACTATTGCTTAATGACACATGTAAACTATTTGGAGAAAAACCGCCTGTAGCAACAACACCTTTATAGTTCCATGTTAAGCAACTATCGCTTGACACATAAAAAGAAGTTTGGTCGCCCTCGTTAAAAGCTGCATAAACAACAAATTCCGTAGCAGAGCTATGACCTCCAAGATACACCTTCCCTATTGTTGAAGGGATTGTAGGGCCAATTACAGAGCGCTGCTCTAGTGCTCCACTCTCATGCACAAAGAAGATTGTATCTGACTTGGCCATTACAACCGGACTCTCATCAATCTTTGAAGTCCACAAATCAAACTGACCAGCTCCTTCGATAAATGATTGAACCAATTGAAAACTCTCGCCATTATCTACACTTGTATACAAGCTTGATAAGCCAACCCAATCAACATAATCCCATTCAGATGTTACCAGATACATGGTATTAAGCATATCGGCGCGCATCACAGTTTTTCGAATACTTCCCCAATTTTGAGGATTATCCAAGCCACTTGCAGTTTCCCAGGTGCCACCCTCATCATCGGAATAATAAACGTATGGCGATTGATCAACTGCTATTAAACGCATATTCGCGCCTGCCTGAAACCTCTTTAAAAAGCCAATATGATCTATTTGAAAGAAGTCATTTAAGGAGGTCCAGTTGGAGCCATCGATATTTCCTTTCCAAATATTACCACCCTCAGAAGCCGCATAAATTGTATTATTCTGATAATCGACATCAACTGTAAGAATTCTACCA
>JBFHES010000081.1:0-16405 GCA_041584015.1 Bacteroidales bacterium | reverse complement strand
TAAAACACTATTGCCCGATCCAAACATAAAACCTTCACCTCCATTACCATGAAATATGGAGTTCCTAATTTCAATTTCTGAATTTCCGAAATGAAACAAATCACTATTGCCAACGAATGTACTATTGCTTATTGTTAGCTGGGTGTTATCAACATCAAACATGCTGGTAACATCCAAATCGAGCATCCATACATTTTCCATGTGAACATTCGCACTATCTATTTTTATTCCCTTTTGATTATAACCAAACTGATTGCTGATTAATAAATTCTTAAATCGAGGATTGGCACCGCTACAGTTAATATATCTTATTTGATAACCCGGATTATTGGGCACATTATTAAACAATGAAATACCTACTATGCATGTTGTTGAATCCTCTGCCTGATTAAAAGTGAGACAGGTACCAATTCCGGTAGCATCAATAATAGTGCTGTCTATATCAATTGTATCGTTGGTAAAAATAAACTCCGATGCCAATACAATACTTTTCCCTGAGAAATTAACCGCCTCAGCATAAATACCACGATCTACAATTACTGTATCGCCATTTTGAGAACTATCTATGGCAGCTTGAATTGTATTATAAAACGAACCATTACTGATGTTTTGCACCGGAGATAATTGGGCACTTACATTTAAAAATAGAAAGTATGTTAATGCAAGAATTAAAAATCGTTTCATAAGGCTAAGAAGTTAATTCGAAGTATAGTTACGTAAGTTATTTCTTTTTGTTCAGAACAATTAGAACTAAGTATATTGAACGACATGGTTTTAGAATCAAAAGCTTATTAATGATTTGACACGAGCAATATTCTTTACCTAGGATCTTAAACTAATAGCGTCCTATACATTCTATGATCTAATTATATTCTTTTAATTGTCAGGCAACTGTAATAAAAGACAATAGAACATGTTTGTTTCTTACAAGTACCTTCTGTCGGCCTCTTTTCAAATTTCTTTCGTTTGATCGAAAGATTTAGAGAGACCGAGAAGCTGAGAACTTGTTCGAAGATCACTCGGCCGAAGTTAATTTTGAGATAAATAAGGAAGTGATTTGAAAAGTAGCCTTGATTTTTTTTGTTTACTTTTTTTTATCAAGAAAAAATAAGTAAATCGGGTTTGGGCGAAAAGCCCAAGTGATTGATTAATTAGGACAATATTGATCTTAAACAATTGAATTCATGTTTCGTCTCAAATCTATTTGTCTGATCGTCAAACACAATTGTGAAAATCTCTACACTTGGACTGTAACTTCACCAACAATAAACCTTACCTTTGATACTATTACGACAATTAACAACGCATTATTCAGAATTATTAATTCAATGATTCGGGTGTAATATTTTGAATCCGATCTTATAATTTAATTTCATGAAAAATTTACTAACTATTCTTTTCTGTTTAGCGGTTTCAAGTGTTTTCAGTCAACAAGTGGTTAATACATTTACCACAATAAACACTGGAAGCAACGGATTACTCGACAATAGGATTACTTCGCTTGCTCTTGGACCAGATAGCTCTACAGTATGGATAGCTACTCAAAATGGCTTTTCATTATTTGACGGTTTAATTTGGGATTATATGAGTTTCGATGACTTTTATCCAGGAATGAAGTCTAACACTTTACTGTTTACAGACAGCCAACACAATCTTTGGTTCAACGATATTCTTTATTCATCCGGGTTAAGTTTTCTGCTTAAATACAATGGAGATAGCATTACAGAATATATTGCAAGTAACGGATATTTTGGAACTCTTCATGAAGGAAACTTGTACGAAGATGATAGCGAAATTATATATTTAAAACAATTTACTGGTATTGCCAGACATGTTAACGACACGTTCTTTTATCAACCCATGCCTACCACCTACAATAACAATAATTTAGTGCGCGATAGCTGGGGAAAACTTGTTGTTTCTTTTGATAACAAAACTTTACGGGAATCTATCGAAGGTTGGCAAACGATTCTTCCTCTACCATCAGAGCAGGTTTTTTCCGCTTCAGATGGTACAACCTGGTTATGCTATCTGAAGACAATCAGAACGTTCAACGAAGACAATCTAGTAAAAGAATATTTGCTTGATTCCTTACCTCATGCATCTACGGGAAGCCCAGTTGAGAATTACACCAATTTTATTGAAGATTCTCAACAGAATATATGGGTTAGACCTAATCAAGTGCAAGGTCTGGTTAAATACAATGCAAGCTCACAGAATATTAATTATTATAGCAAGGCCAATGGAGATTTAAGCAGCGACAGGATGACTGATGAATTACTACTTGACAGTGCAGTATGGTTTTCAAGTATAAATGTTGGTATAAACAGCTGGAACGGGAATCAGTTTAGCCAAATTAATACATTAGATGGCCTGGTTGAAAATACTGTCAACTCTATTTTTTCTGATGGAGAATCATATTATTTCGGAACAGACAATGGTTATTCTAATCTAATCAACAATACGTGGACTGCTCGGTTCTTCCTATCTGATAACTCTCAAAGTGTTGTAAGAATTGCTGATTTTTGCAAAGTAGATAACAATAAATTACTTCTTTCAGCATACGGGGCAGGGCTTATACTAATAGACTCAAACACTGTATCTGGGCATATAAACCTTTCTGGATACGTCGTCCCTGTTGATGATTGCTATCGGACAATTGAAGGTTATAACAATGATTTCTGGATATCACACAGTGGAGGGTTAGCTCACTTTTTTGGAGATCCTACAAACTGGGTGAACTGGGCAGACCTTAGCAACTGGGAAAACTTCACGACTGCTGATGGATTACCCAGCGATACTATTGTTGATTTAAGTATTGATTCAAATGGGGATATCTGGTTGGCAACTTCAAACGGTATTTCAAAATACAGCGGTTCTGTGTTTAGCAATTTTAATATGGTTGATGGCCTTATTGCAAGCAAAACTACCTGTATATATTCCGACCTAAGCAATCAAATTTGGATTGGATCTAATCAGGGGCTTAGTCTCTTTGATGGTTCAATTTGGCAAGATTTCACGCAGAATGATGGACTAGCCAGTAATCAAGTAAATTGCATTCATCAAGACTCGCTAGGAAATATGTGGTTTGGTACTGATAATGGATTGTCGATGTTTAACGGTCAAAGTTGGACAACATACACTGTTACCAATGGATTAAGCAATAATTACGTTAACGATGTTACTACTGACCAAATGGGTAATATTTGGGTAGGAACCAACTTTGGAGCAACAAAGCTAAGCTATAACCAGTTAATAGCAGAAACGAACGCAGGCTCCGAAGAGCTATTAATATTCCCTAATCCGGCTAAAGACAAGCTATACATTAGTGCTAGCTTTACAATTGAACAAATTGAAATTTACAATACTAAAGGACAGTTAGTTCGCAAGATTGATTCCGGTGAATTAAATCATTGTATAGAAATCGCTAACCTCGACATAGGGAATTATTTTATTCGCGTGCTTGGTAATGGTCAAACAGCCTTAAATAAGTTTATCGTAATTAATTAAATCTCTAGTTTAATGATTGTTGGAAAATCGGTGATAACAACCACCTGTTGCCGACGAATATTAGCAATACATAAACGGTTTCTGCCTATCCTCTCTTTAACGAGGCTTTCCTTCTAGTAATCAAGGTTTATTACAGCACATGTAACAAAAAACATAGGACTGAAATTCATCACGTTAAATAATCTTAATTTATTTTGATCGATTATAAATAATTGTTTCCTTTGCTCAATATATGTGGAAAGATTTGATTGATTGCAACCACGGTAAAAAATGCTAAAGCAAAATTACCATCCCTATCAATCGCTTTCAATTAATAAAATATAGATTAAAAATTATAAGTGATGAGTTATTTATTTACATCAGAATCAGTATCAGAAGGGCATCCAGACAAAGTATCGGATCAGATTTCAGATGCATTATTAGACAATTTTATTGCCTTTGACAAGAATTCAAAAGTAGCCTGCGAAACGCTTGTAACAACTGGTCAGGTTGTACTTGCTGGCGAGGTTCGTTCAAAAACTTATGTTGATGTGCAGGAAGTAGCCCGTAAGGTTATTAACCGCATTGGATACACCAAAAGTGAATACCGCTTTGATGGCGATTCATGTGGTGTTTTATCCGCTATTCATGAGCAGTCGCAAGACATCAATCAGGGTGTTGATCGCGAAGACAGAATGAATCAGGGTGCTGGTGATCAAGGGATGATGTTCGGTTATGCTTGTAAAGAAACTGATGATCTAATGCCTTTCTCATTGGAGCTATCTCATAGATTATTACTCGAGCTTGCAGAAATTCGTCGCGAAGGTAAAGATATGACTTACTTACGTCCGGATTCAAAATCTCAGGTAACTATTGAGTATAACGATCAGAACCAACCTATTCGCGTTCATACTATTGTTATCTCAACACAGCACGATGAGTTTGATGCTGATGAGCCGATGCTAGCTAAGATTAAGGAAGATGTTAGAACCATTCTTATTCCTAGAACGGCTGCTAAATTATCAGAGAAATTAAAAGCTCTTTTCGACGATAACTTTATCCTACATGTAAACCCAACTGGCAAATTTGTTATTGGTGGACCACATGGAGATACTGGCTTAACCGGAAGAAAAATTATTGTTGACACCTACGGTGGAAAAGGTGCTCACGGTGGTGGTGCATTCTCAGGTAAAGATCCTTCAAAAGTTGACCGTTCAGCTGCTTATGCTTCTCGCCATATTGCGAAAAACATGGTTGCTGCAGGCATTGCTGATGAAATCCTTGTTCAGTTATCATATGCTATTGGTGTTGCTAAACCAGTAGGTGTTTATGTAAATACACATGGTACTTCAAAGGTTGATTTAAGCGACGGTGCCATTGCAGAAAAAGTACAGGAAGTTTTTGACCTGCGCCCTGCTGCTATCGAAGATCGCTTAAAGTTGCGTAACCCTATTTATGAAGAGACCGCTGCTTATGGTCATATGGGAAGAACTCCACGAATTGTTAAAAAACGTTTCGAATCTCCATATTCAGGCGTTCAGGAATTTGAGGTTGAACTATTTACTTGGGAAAAATTAGACTATGTAGATAAATTAAAAGCAACTTTTAATCTATAATACTCTCTCGATAAAAATGAAAATTTTTAAGCATATTGCTGAATTGCAAAACGAAATTCAGCTACTCAAAGCCAATGGACAATCCATTGGCTTTGTTCCTACTATGGGTGCTCTGCACGCTGGACATATTTCATTGGTAGCTGCATCTAAGAAAGCCTGTAGCATAACTGTGGCAAGTATTTTTGTAAACCCGACCCAATTTAATAATCAAAGCGATTTTGATAATTACCCTATTACCATTGATAATGACAAGGCACAATTAATTGCTGCAGCTTGCGATATACTGTTTCTTCCAAGTGTTGCAGAAATGTATCCGGAGCCCGATACCCGAACATTTGAATTTGATGGTATTGAAAATGTGATGGAAGGACAATTCAGACCCGGTCATTTTAACGGAGTAGCGCAAATTGTGAGTAAATTGTTTGATGCTGTAACTCCAGACTCAGCATTCTTTGGCCAAAAAGATTTTCAACAATTAGCCATTATCCGCAAAATGGTTGAAAAGCTGAACTACAATATTTCTATTATTGGAGAGGCAATTATTCGCGAAGAAGATGGCCTGGCAATGAGTTCCAGAAATGTAAGACTAAATGCTGAGCAACGTAAAAAAGCATTACTCCTTTCATCCACCCTATTCGAACTGAAGAACAAGATTAAAAACAACAGTATTAACGAGATTAACAATTGGGTAGAAGAACAATTTAGGCATGATGAAACATTCAAATTTGAATATTTTCAAATTGTAAATTCTTACACCTTACTGCCCATAATCTCCTGGGATGATCAGTCGCCCAAAACAGCATGTATTGCGGTATTTGTTGGCGATGTTCGCCTGATTGATAACATTCTTCTTTAGTTGATTGACTTAAAAAAGCCATATCAAATATTTACAATATTGGCTTAAAGTTCTCTATTGAGCATAGTATGCAATAATATTTTGAGCTAAAATAAGTTAATGATGCAAGGTATTGCGGATAACCATATTATTGATTGGCCCGAAAGTGATATCTTAGCAAAGTTCAAAAAGCTATAAAATGAGAAAGCAGACAATTTTACTTATTGCCAGTTTATTAATTGGTCAATTTATTAATGCTCAATCCGCTTTAGGCGAATGGCAAGAACACTTACCATACTACTTAGGTCAACACATTGCTGAGGGTAACGAGAAAGTTTACTGCTCTACAGACATGGGCTTGTTTTATTATAGCAATGCCGATGCAAGCAATGATAAAATCACCAAAATAGATGGTTTATCAGATGTTGGCGTAAATACAATTGAGTTCAACAAAGAAACAAACCTCTTGTTGGTAGCCTATTCGAACTCAAATATCGACATGATTAGAGGCAACTCAATCTATAATATTCCTGATATTAAGAACAAAATTATGTCGGGTAATAAATCCATTAACAACATTCTATTCATTAATAAAACAGCTTACCTGGCTTGTGGATTTGGAATAGTACTGGTTGATTTGGACAAACTTGAAATTAAAGACACATACTACATTGGCGAAGCTGGCAGTAGCATGAATATTTATGACCTTACTTTTGATGGTATTTCCATTTATGCAGCCACAGAATACGGCATATACTATGCCGACATTAATGGTCCAACCTTGGCCAATTATGCCTCGTGGTTACACCTTGACAGTGCACCGCATAATCTTGAAAAATACACCAGCATCACCGTTTTTAACAATAAAATTTATTCAATATTCGAGAATGAAACAGAGGAAGGGTATGATACTCTTTTCGTTTTTGATTATAACAATTGGTCTGTTTTTGATACAGATTATACAGAAGACTATACATCGGTTAAAGCCAATTACGACAAGCTTTTAGTTATTCGTCCAAGTGGTGTGCGATTTTATGACGAGCAACTAACAGAACTACATTGGATGCACCAATACCCTTGGGGACGTGGTACGTTTAATCATGCCATCCAGGATGTTCAGGGAACCTATTGGTATGCCGATAATGGCTATGGACTTGTTAGAAGTTTATTTGAATTCTCAGCAACATCAATTGCCCCGAACGGACCCTACCGAAATTCTGTGGTAGATATTGAAATGCAGAATGGCAATTTATACGCTGCCGGTGGCGGACGAACACCTGCCTGGGATAATGCTTTTTCAGTATCCGGGGTTTATACCTACAAAGAGGGCTGGTGGGAAAACCTTAATCGCGAATTGTCTCCTAGTTTTCCATCTAAAATGTGGGACATTAACGAAATTGCTATCGATCCAAGAAACTCCAATCACTTTTTTGCAGGCGCCTGGGGCTGGGGTTTACTAGAATTCCTGAATAATGAATTGATTGAAATTCATAATGACTCCAACAGTTCGCTTCAAACAATCTTCTCTGGTCCGTATTGCCGAATTGGTGGTACAACCTACGATAACTACAATAATTTATGGGTATCAAATGCTGGGGTTGATAATGTACTTTCAGTTTATACCAACGATAACGAATGGTTTGGTTTTCCTTACGGATCAACTGCACATTCCGGACAGGTTGGAAATATAGCCATAACCCAAAATAATGATAAGTGGCTGATTCTTCCGAAAGGTGAAGGCTTATTTGTTTTCAATGAGTACGGTACTTATGACGATTTATCAGACGACTCAAAACTAAAGCTTTCAATTAAAGACGAAGACGGCGAGGTTATTAATGATGTTTATTCACTTGCAGTTGATGAAGACGATATTGTATGGGTTGGTACGAACCAGGGTGTTTTGGCTTATTATAATCCACAGAGTGTATTCCAGACAAATCTGGTAGCTCACCGGGTGGTAGTAGAGTTAGACGGCGTGCCGCAGCACCTACTGGGAACCGAAACAGTTACCTCCATAACTATTGATGGAGCAAACCGCAAATGGTTCGGAACCCGAAGCGCTGGTGCCTTTTTAATGTCTGAAGATGCAACAGAACTCATACAGCATTTTAACACGGCAAACAGTCCGCTGCTCTCAAACTATATTACCGATATTGCTATTGATAATGAGTCTGGAGAGATATTCTTTGGTACCGATAAAGGTATTTCCTCCTATCGTGGAACAGCTACCGAAGGAAAGAATAATTTCGAAGGATTATATGTATTTCCAAATCCTGTAAGACCGGGATACGAGGGAGATATTGTAATTAAAGGAACCACCTACGAAGCCAGTGTGAAAATTACAGACATTGCCGGAAATCTTGTATATGAAACCAAATCACTTGGTGGACAAGCCATCTGGGATGGTAAAAACTTCTCAGGAGAAAAAGTACATACAGGCGTTTATTTGGTATTCTGTACCAACGACGATGGTAGCGAAACCGAAGTTACAAAGCTACTGTTTGTACGCTAAAATAATCTAAAGGCTAGGTATAAGTTTACTTATTTTATTGTTAGATGCTCTTTGAATCATGAATGCTAAGGAAATATTCGAAAATAATCCATTAATGGCTATTTCATTCATGATTAGCTATCAGGTTAACGAAGTTGTTACGTTTGGAAATGAAACTATTGAGTTAATTGATAAATCATTTATTAGTTCAAAAGAAATTGATGGAAAGACAAGTGCTCTAGCATATCGAAATATTTGGTTATGGACATTAGCATCATACGAGATCTCAAGAACACTGGATCAGAGAAAAGAAATATTTAACGAACCTTTTCGTACAGAAATAGGTGAACTAAAAAAAGCTATTAGTAAGCTTCGGATGCCATTTGCAAAACACGAAATTCCAGGAAAAAAGGGAAGTTTTACTAAGACCGAGATGGCAATTAAAGGTACATTAGACAAAGAAATAGACTACTTGTTTATTGTTAAAAATCACCGAATCAATTTCAAATCTCTTTTCATAAGGTTTAGAACTTTCTTTGACAAACTAACCATAAATGATTTGAATTTAGAATTAGAGTAAAAACAGTATATAAAAAGGCTAACGCTCTCTAATCAATATTGGAAAAAACTTAGCTTTCTAATTCATCGTCATTGAAGTTCAACGAATTGTATAACACTTTAAGAGTAAAAACACTAATAATAGGTAAGCCTACTCCTATTGATAAGAATACATAACGGTAAGAATGTCCTAGTGTATACAATCCATTACTTATGCCATAAGTGAAATCCAATAGCCCTAGGAAAAGCCATCCTCCAGAGCTAAAAGCTAAAAAGATAATTCCTTTCTTATTATTGTAGTTGCGCAAAAGTAGAACCGATGCATAAATTGTTATTAGGGCAAACAACATGTCAGGCACAACAAAAGACTGTTCCCATTTATAATACCCTTCAAAATTATCAATCAAGAGTTTTAACTGATCGACAGGGAAAGTTAATTCCGTAAAAAAACCAAGCCAAAAAGCTGCTGTACCCAAAGCCGTTGCAATATTTAATTTGGCAACCAGCTTAATTAATTTCCCTTTCTCGTTTATCATATAATTTATTTTTCAAATATTTTTGTAATAGATGAACTAATCAAGAACTTAACAATGAAGAGAGGATAGTCGAAAGGTCTAAGCTGCTGTTTCGCCAAAGCTGAGCTTTGCTGCATGTATTAAATAGGATGTGAAATAGATGGCAGCATGAAGCTGCCTTAATCCCAGTCGTAACTCAATTGGAATTCTACCCGTCGGTTTTGTGCCCTACCGGCCTCGGTAGTGTTGTCTGCAATAGGTTCTGCTTCTCCAAAACCAAGAGCAACCAGTCTGTGAGCACTAATGCCCTTCTTTACAAGATATGCTTTAGTAGCATCGGCCCTATTTTGCGAGAGCTGCATATTAAGTTCCTCGGCACCTTTACTATCGGTATGTCCTTCAATCAGTAACAACATTTCTGGGTTTGCCTCTAATATTTCAGCCAATTCATCCAAGTGCTGCATTGATTCTTCGGTTAGGACATTCTTAGCGAATTCAAAATTTAGGTTACTAGCTGTCTGCTTCACCTTCTCATGCACCTGCTTATCTTCTTGCGGACAACCTTCATTTTCTGCTACCCCTGCTGTTTTTGGACATTTATCTTCGGTATTTGGAATGCCGTCATTGTCATAGTCGCGGGCACAACCTTTATAGTTCACAACCGTTCCTTCTGGTGTTTCCGGACATTCATCATATATATCTACAATACCGTCATTGTCTGTATCCGGACAACCATTAAAATGTGCAGGACCTGCTTCTTGTGGGCAATAATCAATATCATCAGGAACACTGTCACCATCCGTATCGAGCGATCCATCAACTAGAACTGTTACAGAATCGTAATGAGGAATTGGTGTTGTTCCTTTTAGGAGTGGTGTTGGATCCAGATAATCAGCCAAGCCGTCACCATCAGAATCCAACGGACAGCCATTTTCATCAACAACAACATCCTTTGGTGTATTCGGGCATAAATCCTTGCTATCACTTACACCATCGTAATCACTATCGCTGGCAGCAGTTGGATTAAAAATAAGTCCAATACTGTGCTCCAAATACGCATCCGATCCATCATTGCCATCAAAATCATCAACCATTGGTTTATACTGTCTGCTTTGAACAATAAAGCTAAAACTCTCTGATACTCTAAATCGAAAACCAATACCGTAGGAGAAGTTCATGTCAATTTTTTCCATATTGAACTTCTTCTTACCCATATTTACTCCAGTAGACCGTACATCAGAAACCCCTGTTCCGAGCAATACATACGGTCCAATAAAGGCGTCTTCTTTAATAAGCTTACCATTATAGAACTTGAATTTTGCGTCAATATTCGTGGATACCATCCGACTCTTAACGCATGCAAAATCTTTTGCATAATTAAGAGAACCGGTATAAACGCCTAAACCTAAATCAATAGAGGAAGATACATAGTAATTGAGCGAAATACCACCGCCTGCCTGAATATCGCGAAACTTAAAATATTCGGCACCCAGGTCGCCTTGAAATTCGTAAGTTGAAGCATACATACCAAGACCATAACGATCCGTGCTTGTTTGGCCTTTAAGCTGACCGAACAAACTCGTAACAATCATCATTAGGATTATTAGCTGATACGTTTTACCTGTGTACATTCTGCACAATTTTCACTTGCAAATTCCTTCTAAAATATCAATTAATTTGCGAATGGTTACAATTTGTTGATGAAATCGGGGTTATTGTTGATTAAATGAACATTTTTTTGACTTTTGTCTTTTTTATTAGTACAAAATACAAACATTCTGAGCTTTATGATTTTCTAATTACTTTAAAATTAGCTTATTTTGCAGCTCTAAAAAATAACAATTATGGAAAATGTAATGGTAGAAAGCTTACCGTATAAAATTGCAGATATCAGTCTTGCTGAATTTGGAAGAAAAGAGATTGAATTAGCAGAGAAAGAGATGCCGGGATTGATGTCAATCCGTAAAAAATATGCAGAAGAAAAACCATTGAAAGGATCGAGAATTACCGGATCTCTTCACATGACTATTCAAACAGCTGTATTAATCGAAACATTAGTTGAATTGGGTGCTGATGTTCGTTGGGCAAGTTGTAATATCTTCTCAACACAGGATCATGCAGCAGCAGCCATTGCAGCAGCTGGTATTCCTGTATTTGCCTGGAAAGGTGAAACACTTGAAGAGTACTGGTGGTGTACATCACAGGCTTTAAGTTTCCCGAACGGACAAGGTCCAAGCCTTATTGTTGATGATGGTGGCGATGCAACTATGATGGTTCATGTTGGCTACAATGCTGAAAAAGATGCTTCTATTTTAGATAAGAAAGCAGCTAACCACGAAGAAGCTGTTGTACTTGCTCAGATTAAGCAGATGCTTGGCGAAAACAATACACGCTGGCACAATACAATTGCAGAACTAAAAGGTGTTTCAGAAGAAACAACTACCGGAGTACACCGCTTATACCAAATGATGGAAAAAGGCGAACTACTTGTTCCTGCAATTAATGTAAACGATTCTGTTACAAAATCTAAATTCGATAACCTTTACGGATGCCGTGAATCTTTAGCTGATGGTATTAAGCGTGCAACGGACGTAATGCTTGCCGGTAAAGTTGTTGTTGTTTGCGGATATGGTGATGTAGGTAAAGGTTGTGCACACAGCATGCGTACCTATGGTTCAAGAGTAATTGTTACTGAGATTGATCCTATTTGTGCATTACAAGCTGCCATGGAAGGATTCGAAGTAAAAACAGTAGAAGATGCTCTGGAAGAAGGTAATATTTATGTAACCACAACTGGTAACAAAGATGTTATTACTGCTGAACACATGTCAAAAATGAAGGATCAGGCAATTGTTTGTAACATTGGCCACTTCGATAATGAGATTCAAGTTGAGCAATTAGAAGCTTGGGAAGGTATCAAGAAAATCAATATCAAACCACAAGTTGACCAATATGTATATGCTGATGGTCATTCTATCTTACTATTAGCCGAAGGTCGTTTAGTAAACCTTGGTTGTGCAACCGGACATCCATCTTTCGTAATGTCTAACAGTTTCTCAAACCAAACGCTTGCGCAGATTGATTTATGGCAAAACGATTACAAAGTTGATGTTTATCGTTTACCAAAATATCTTGACGAAGAAGTTGCTCGTTTACACCTGGAACAAATTGGTGTTAAGCTAACCAACCTTTCCGATGATCAAGCATCGTACTTAGGAATTGATAAAGCAGGACCATACAAACCAGAACATTACAGATACTAATAATTAGTTCTGTTAAAATATAGAGTCACTCCTTGCTGATACATCGGTTTGGAGTGACTTTTTCATTTGTATAACTTTGTAATCATATGTAAGTGTTATCGTCTGAGTACGACACTAAATTGGAGATTTTTAATGGTACGATTTTTAACAACCATATTCATAATAGTTGCCGTTTATTACGGAATAAAATACCTGGCAAGATTGTTATTTCCATTGCTTATGAAACGTGTTGTAAATAAAATGACTGGTGGACAGTTTAATCAATTTCAACAACAGGAGCAGGAACCCACCAAAAAAGAAGGCGAGGTTACAATTACCAACAAGAAGAAAAAAGACTCAAACAAGATTGATGATTCTGGAGACTACGTTGATTATGAAGAAATAAAAGACTAGTTTTTTTTACGATAGATGCCAAATACCTGATTACTCTTTTCTTTGCTCAGGAAATCATCCTCCGCGTTGAAAAGGCGTTGGAGCACCTCATCAGCTTCAATAGAACCACTGGTAAAATGGTGGGCAATATCTTTTAGCAAAAGCATTAAAATATTACCACCTATATCATTTTCCTCCAACACATTAAAATGCATATAAATTGCAGGTAATATGCTTTCTGCATCAACTGCTTCCGACGGATCTGATAATAGCATTCTTATAATGCCCGGCCCGGAAACATGTTTTTTCACCCTCGAAGTTTTAAGCCTTTTCCTAAAATGAACAGGAACTATTTCATTAAGTAGCCTATTGGTTTCCTGTAATTGAGCGGTTGTCCACTGCAACCTGTTTGGGCCAACATAATCGTTAATTACGAGCAAACCATCCTTTTTCAGACTCGGAGCCACCTGCTCAGCTATCAGCTCAAAAACACGCTTAAAATGGTGCAGAGATGAATGAAACAAAACAACATCGTAATAATTTTCTTCTATTTTATTTTCATTCACATTAGCCACTTCAAAAACCATGTTTGTTAGCCCTAAGTGCTGTGCATTTTTTACAGCAATGGCCAATGGTTTTTCCGAAACATCAACACATTTAACCTGACTAAAACAAGGGTGTGTTGCAAATTTTATCTCATGAGAACAAACACCACTTCCCAAGGACAGGAGCTTTAAGCCCTGCTTACCATCAAGATACTTGTTCACCGTATAGGTTTCATAGTTTAATTGCTTGTCGCCGGTGGCCTTAATGTTCATGCGTTCGCGCACCTGCGGCACTTGCCACCAATTGGCAGCTTCAATTGCTGTGTGATTAAATGTGCTTTGGGTTCGCTTAAGCGCACTCGGATTTATTTTAGACAAAATAAACCCCAAGCCTCGTTGGTGAAGCTTCGAATAAAGTTCAATAATATCGTCTGACGTAATTAAGCTCATCGTGCCAAAGATATGAATAATGAGCAAGAAGCGATAGCGAGTTATAGGAAGCCTTAACTACTAAAGGCGATACTTTAGAAAGTAGTTTTTATAGAGCTGTGATTTACCAGGATTTTTTTCTGTCCACTCGGCAACCAGCTGATCATATATTTCTGAATTGTGAAGCACCTTGACAATTTTCACGGTTTTTCGAATTTTACCAAACTTCTTCTTAAATCGAAACAAGGTATCCTTTGGATCATTTCCGGTGCCACCGCCCAAACAGATATAATCCATTTTCATGCGAACAGCCTCGTTTATTGCATTAATAAACATGAAATCATTTAAACGACAATCCTGATACTTAAAATCGGATGCACACAAATGTATACTTGCCCGCTTGTTGTGATACAATACGATGGTACTTGCAATAAATTCATGTCCCTTTTTAACATGCAACAATTTGGCATTATTACCCAGGTACTTTTTAATATTGTAAAAATACTCGTCAGGAAAACGATAAAACTGCTGCACACAAAGCCGCTCCGATGTGATGCGATAGAGCCGTATGAATTCATCCATATTTTTTAGCTCATCATCAATCTCAACTTGCAAACCACTTTTTACACTTTTGTTATAATTCTCCTTTACATTCTTGCACAAAAAGGTGTACGGTGTAGTTGTGTCAACATAAACATTCTGCCGAACTTCTGCCCGCTCCGCTTTTCTGTAGCCGTTCTGAATCATTGGATTTTCGCGAATAAACTCTGCAACAATATTGTTCTGCACGCACCACTTATTAAGCTCTATATTAAATTGATGAATTACGTCGCCATCAGTAATTCCATTTTTATTTGAAACGATACCACCATAACCATAGGCTGAAAAAATATCAAAATATTCGGCATCAAAATTAGGGTCATTTATCCTTTTTTGGAAAAATGGGTAAAGTAGCTCGATACCATTATCGGTATAATAAAAACAGCGTAAATCAGCTTGTTCATGCTCAATCCAGGTTTTATAATATTCAGGTAAAAAGTAAATATCCTGCTGAGATTGTGGAAAGGATTTAAATACATCAATCCACTCTTTTGTTGAATGTTTATCAAAAACGTGTAAGCCCATAAATAGTAAACTAGTAATAGTTAAGCCCTTTACGGTTTATTTTGATTATTGTTACGAGAAATAACATAAACAAAACCGCACAACAACTTATGAATGTTAGATCTTAATCTCTTAGAAAAAATAAACACAACCCATGATGGCATAATGGAATAGTGCGAAATTATAAACCTCGCTATTATCTGCACCACCTTCAAGCACACGATATCCTGCGCGAAGCACAAAGTCTTCGGAGAAATTATAAGTACCAGCTAATAACACATCTTCTGCCCTTCCTTGTTTTGCAGCTAAGGCATCTCCTTCTAATACTATTCCAAACCGGTTGGTTAAAATCCAGTTTGCTCTAAAATTTATAATGGGAACAAAACCTACATTTTCTTTAAAAACTTGCCCACCCAGATTGGTAAATTCAATTCTAGCATCTCGGACTTTTCCGGTAAAACCAATACCTAATTCGAACTTTGGTCTTTTTATAAAATCATAGCGATAAGTAAATCTATACGAGTTAAACGTATAACTGGCATTTACGCGTGTACCGGCAGGAATTGTAAAACCTTCAAAATTAATAACCATTGGCACGGTACCTCTGGATCTCACCGTTAAGGGAGCAAATAACAACGAAAAAGTATGTCGGTTGTTTACTGTATAACCAACTCGAGCTCTAACACAACTTACCGGAATAGCTTCTATATGCGATTTTAATGAAAACAACGTACCTGTATTTCCAGGGATACGTACCGTATTATAACCCGTATATACCATCCCTGCCTCCATGTCGATAAAAACCTGGGCATGCATATTCGTAGTTTGAGCTATAAAACTAAAAACAAAAATGAATGCTGATAATAGAACTTTATACCTCATGCTGGATTCGGTGTTATACTGTTTACTTAAAGAATAATTAATCAGCTTAAATTTAAACTTTTAAAACCTATCTAACTAATTAAACCCTGTAAAGAACTCGTGATCAATTTCAAAAACCGTAACTGGTTTTAAACCCAAACAATGCTTCTCAAATAAATACATTAGTCTGTTAAAACTGAATGTAGCTATAAATTACTTTCTTACCAGCCTTTTAACCGGATTACCAATGTAAACACCTGGTTCAGTAATGTGCTTAACCACAATGCCGCCCATACCAATAGTTACATTATCGCATATTGAAATACC
>JBFHES010000080.1:0-16533 GCA_041584015.1 Bacteroidales bacterium | reverse complement strand
CGCGGAAACCCAGGTGGATTATTAATTGAAGCCGTGAAGATTGTAAACTTATTTGTTGATAAAGATCAAGAAGTAGTAAGCACCAAAGGCAAAATGCAAATGCAGAATAAAACCTATAAAACAATGACAACGCCGTACGACTCGATTATGCCTGTTGTTGTATTGGTAAACAGCAAATCAGCATCTGCGAGTGAAATTGTTTCAGGAGCTTTACAGGATCTCGATAGAGCTGTAGTTATTGGTTCACGAACATTTGGCAAAGGTCTGGTGCAGCAAACACGCGACCTAAGCTACAATAGCAAACTAAAAGTTACTATTGCCAAATACTACATTCCAAGTGGCAGATGTATTCAGGCATTGGACTACACACACCGTAACGAAGACGGAAGCGTTGGTAAGGTACCCGATTCGCTCATTACCAAGTTTACAACAAGAAACGGCAGAGCTGTATACGATGGTGGTGGTGTAATGCCCGATATTGAGGTACAGAACGAACGTTTGAGCAAGATAGCTGTAATGCTCTTTTCTAAAGAGATAATTTTTGATTATGTAACACAATTCTGCCTTGCTCACGACTCGGTTGAGAGTCCTGCTACTTTTAAATTTAGCAACGCCAACTTTGATGAATTTAAAAAGTTTGTTGTAGCAAGAGAGTTTGATTACGACACCAATAGCGAGAATGCTTTTAACATATTAAAGGAAACCGCCGAAAAGGAAATGTATTACAAAAAGGCTCAGAAAGAGTTTGATGCACTGGAAAAAATCCTGAAGCATGATCTGGCAAAAGACCTTGACACTTTCCGTGATGATATTGAAGTGTTGATAAGCGAAGAAATACTCATGCGCTACTACCTGAAGAAAGGCAGTATTGAATACCAACTTAAAAACGATCTTTTAACGCAAAAAGCTGTGGAAGTTTTAAAAGACAAAGTTGCTTATAACAATTTATTATCGGGCAAAGAGCCTCAACCGACATCGGAAAAAAACTAGCGTCGGCGTACATATTTAAAGGTTAATCCAAGTCCGGGACCGGAAAGGCTTGCAGATTCAGTTATGTACAATGGAACAGGTGTAGCAATTCTGTAATGAAAATCGCAGCCGATCTTAAAATGATCATTAAGATTCATCTCAAGCTCAAAAGCAGGTTTAAGCACGTACACGCCAAAGTTTAAGAACTCTTCGCCCTGACCTTCGCCAATGGCAAGGTTGCCATAGCCGAGCTTAACATCTACAGCCGCATGTATTATTTGTTTGGGGTTAAAAATATATCCAGCCCAAAGGCCTCCATATTCAAAATAGTTGCTGTAATAATCAGGATCTTCATAGCCATCAGGATTAATCCCACCTAAAGCAGAGTATCCCACAAGCCCAAGATAAAACCGGTCGTTTAATAGTGCTGCAATTCCGGCTCCTGCAAACAGTACAAAATGATCGGGTGTTGCACTAACATCAATCATCGGCGTAACCATCCAATCAACACTTAGCGCGCCTTTATTATTCTTTAAGGTCTGATATTCATTTGTTAATTGTCCTGTGCTCTGAAATACCCACAAAATCAAACAGCAAATTAGTAGAGCTCTTCTCATAATTGATTTATTAGATTGGATGATAAAAGTAAATAAAATATAGATTTGTATTTAAACAAACAGATGAATGCGAACTTTATTACTGAATAACAACTGGTTTTACCTCATTGCCATTTTAATCATCCTTCATCTGCTCATCGGATTCGGGTTTGTGATTTACAAGATCTATAGCGCCGGAAAAAAGGGGAATAAAAAAACTCCACCTGCTTAGCAAATGGAGTTCTATATAATTCGATTAGATTATTACTTCATTAAGAAACTAAAATCATCACCTGATTTAAGTTCATATGGTTCCATGTCTTTCTTGAAAATTCTGCAAGTATGCGGTCCCACGTGTTCTATGGTTCCATTCTCAACTTTAAACATACAACCTTCGCGCAAGCCTGCAACATATACATCAGGATTAATGTAAATAAACTCTTCAATACGAGCCTCGCGTGTTTCACCAGCATGACCATCAGGATTTGCATCCAGGTAATGCGGGTTAATTTGGAAAGGAACCATATTGATGGTATTAAAACTTGCCGGTTCAATAATAGGCATGTCGTTAGTGGTTCTTAAAGTTGGGCAAGCAACATTTGATCCTGCGCTCCAACCTACAAACGGTGCACCTTCGTTAACACGTTCCTTAATCGCATCAATTAAGTTATTGGCATGTAATTGATGTACTAAATGAAATGTATTTCCACCACCTACAATAATTGCCTCAGCATTTTTAACAGCTGCAACGGGGTCGGCGAATGTATGAATCCCCTCTACCTCATAACCTATTTCCGTGAAGCGTTCCTGCACTTTAGCGGCATATTCATCATAAGAAAAGGTAATTCCTGCATATGGAATAAACAGTGTTTTTTTAATATTTGGGCCTAAAAACTCTTTAATGTTATTCTTAGGATAATCTAGATATGGCTCTCCGGCCATAGTGGAGTTACTAATTAAAAGTAAGCGCATAATTTAAATGTCTTTGTCAGAGTGTTAGCTCTGCTATGAGTCCAGTAAATATTTTTAAATTGTCATTATCTCAGCTTCCTTAGCTGCAATCAGCTCATCAATTTTCTTGATGTGTGCATCTGTCATCTTTTGAACTTCTGCTTCTGCTGATTTTTCCATGTCTTCGTCAAGACCTTCTTTTTTCATTTTCTTTAGCTCATCATTGGCATCGCGACGAATGTTTCTTACACTCACCTTGTTATTTTCACCTTCCGCTTTTACTTGTTTCACAAGATCGCGTCTGCGTTCCTCAGTTAAAGGAGGCACATTTAAACGAATTAATTCACCATCGTTTACTGGTGTGATACCAATGTTAGCTTTCAGGATTGCTTTCTCGATAGGATCGATCATGCTCTTTTCCCAAGGTTGTACAACTACCATTCTTGCATCAGGAGTATTAATGTTAGCTACCTGGCTAAGTGCCGTGTTAGCTCCATAATAATCAACAAATATTCCATCTAACATGTGGGTACTTGCTCTACCTGCTCTAACCTTTAGCAATTCATTCTCAAGATGCTTAATTGCATTTTGCATACTTTCAGCTGCAAGATCAAGCTGCATTTTTACTTCTTCGTCCATTGTAAGAATAATTTTTTGTTCTGCCTAGATGGGTTAAAGATATTTAATTTGTAACTAATGTTCCAAGTTTTTCGCCCAAAATTAATTTCTTAAGGTTGCCGTTGGTATTCATATCAAACACAAGAATAGGCAGATCGTTCTCCTGACACATGGCAAACGCAGTGGTGTCCATCACCTTTAGATTCTTGTTTAAGGTCTCGGCAAATGTTATGGTTTCATACTTTGTTGCCGTTGGATCTTTTTCAGGATCGGCGGTATAAATACCGTCAACTCTGGTTCCTTTTAACACCACATCTGCCTCCATTTCAACACCTCTTAGCGTAGCGGCAGTATCTGTAGTAAAAAACGGATTTCCGGTGCCAAAGGAGAAAATTACTACTTCGCCATTATCCAGAGATTCCATGCATTTGGGTTTGCTATAACGCTCGCCTACGGGCTCCATCTTAATTGCTGTTAATAATCGCGACTTTTGTCCGATTGATTCGAACCCGGACTGTAAGGCAAGACCATTGATCACTGTTGCCAGCATGCCCATGTAATCGCCTTTAACCCTGTCAAATCCCTTGTCGATTCCCTGCATACCCCTGAAGATATTGCCACCGCCAATTACAATTCCTACCTTAACACCCAGATCAACAATTTCTTTAACCTGTTGCACATATTCATTCAGACGAACTTCGTCAATGCCATGATCATTTTTTCCCATAAGCGCTTCGCCGCTTAACTTCAATAAAACTCTGTTATATTTTATCATTTATGTTGAATTTGATGTGTTTGCACAAAGATACATTTTCTGATAATATTTTATCAATGGTATTGTGTTGTCTACTTCTGAAATGCAACACGCTATGACCATAAAAAAAATACCGCTTCTTAATAAGAAAGCGGCAGTATAAGGAATTATAAATAATTGCTATCAATAATTTTAGTTGGCAGAAGATGTTTCTTTTTCAAGAGTAAGAATACTCCAAAACCATTCGAGTACCGAACCGATTAACCATCTGGTTCTTCTTCTAAGTTGAAATTTTGGAACTTCGCATTCGCAATGTACAGTAAATCTTAGCGTGTAAACAACCATCAAACTCATAACGAACATTTCTCCTGTATCCTCAATCATGGAAACCACACCTCTCATCGCAAGCGAATCAATTGATGGATCAATCATATCTACACCAACAGCAAATACAAGAAAGCCAGCGATAAGGTAGCCATATATTCTAAAAATACGCCTTTGCTCTTTTTTAGCTATTATGTAGCCAATCAGCAGAGTACTGCCTATTATTGCTCCTGCAATTGCTGTCACCAATAATTCACCTAAATCTTCTGGCCTTAAACCTAGAATAGATGGAAAGCTAAACATTTCAGATAAGTTATAGCCAACAGTTTCGTGGATGGAAAGCATATCATCGAAAAGAAAATAACCGAATAAGAAAATTAAGCCACCAAAAAGAAATACTCTATTCTGATAGATTAGCATAATTAAGAGAAGAACGATGGTCAACTCTTTCAAATACATAAACGATTCTGCTAAGCCCCGATCTTCTGTTAAGCTAAAAATCCGGCTTTCAAAGGCATGAAACGAAACCGGCAAATTAAACCGGTCGCCAAATAAATGCAGCTTGTTAAAGATATGTAATATCACAAATATTAAATCGATGAACAATAGATTTAGTAGGATATATCTGAAGTCTTTTATTTTTTTCAATGCGGTCATGACTATCGGCTATGTAAGGTTTTTCGATAGATATCTACGGGAGCTAGTAAAAAAAGTTTCTTATTGACGGAAAGCTAGTTAAGATAATAATAGTAAACCGTTATTCGGATTATGCCTGATAGCGTGAACTATGTTAGAAATGACTTAATACTCTCGATGTCCATACCTGCAAATGGATTGTTTGTATTTACAAACTGATCGGCTAATGCCGACTTAGCTTCCTGCAAACGATGTATTTTTTCCTCAATGGTACTTTCGCTAATAAATCTATATACAAACACATGTTTGTCTTGTCCAATGCGGTGTGCACGATTGATGGCTTGTAATTCAACGGCCGGATTCCACCAGGGGTCAAGCACAAAAATATAATCGGCAGAAGTTAAGTTTAGCCCAACTCCTCCGGCTTTTATTGATATTAGGAATAATTGGTTGTCATCAGAATTTTGAAAATCGTTAATTACGCGCTCTCTGTGTTTTGTTTGTCCGGTTAGCATAGAAAAGCGCCAACCTTTCTTTACAAAATAATCGCTGAACAAATTAAGCTGCTTAACAAAACTAGAAAACAGCAACACTTTATGTCCTTCCGTTTTCAGGCTTTCTATCATGCGAATGGCTTCCTCAAACTTCCCTGATTTTCCAGCATAATCCTCAACTACCATTGACGGGTGGATAGCCAATTGCCTGAGCTTTTGCAAGCCTTGTAAAATAAACATCGATGAGTTTCCTATTCCATCCGTCTCAATACTATTCAGTACCTGCTTTCGAACCATATTCTTCTCCAGACGATACTCTTCTCGCTGCTCATCTGTTAGCTCACAATAAATGGTTTGAATGGTTAAGTCGGGTAGATCTTTCGCCACCTCATTTTTTGTTCTTCGCAGGAGGAAGGGCTGAATAACCGTTTTCAGCATTTCGCGTTGTTCTTCATTATCTCCTTTTTCAATCGGCACCTGGAACTTCTTTGTAAAAAACTCAATACCTCCTAACAATCCAGGATTCAGGAAATTCATTTGTGTCCATAAATCCTTTAAGGAATTCTCGATGGGTGTTCCGGTTAATGCCAGTCGATAACGAGCGTTTACTTGTAAAACCGCTTTGTATGCCTTCGATGTTGGGTTTTTAATAAATTGGCTTTCATCCAAAACCACATAATTGAATTGATAATTCTTCAGATAATCAATATCAATCCTTAGGGTACCGTAGGAGGTAAGTATAACATGGAACTGATTAAATAAACGCTGGGGTTCCCGGGTTTTGTATCTGTTACTTCCGTGATAAGTGTATACTTTCAAATCTGGTGTAAACTTCGCTATTTCATTTTTCCAGTTATGAATTAAAGAAGTAGGCATTACAATTAAACTGGCCGGAACCAGTTCACTAGCATCGTCTAGCGTTGGCTTTTCAATTGGCTGGCCAAACAGGTCGAGCTGCACCGCATGTTCCGATGAATTAGGCTCAAACTTATTCAACATTTGTTTACCATCGCCACTCACATTAAGCAGCAGCGATAATGTTTGTAAGGTTTTACCCAGGCCCATATCGTCTGCCAGACAGCCGCCAAAATTATGCTGTTTCAGATAATTCATCCAGCTATAGCCTTCGCGCTGATAGCCACGCAATTTAGCATTAAGCTTCTCGGGTAACTCAACTTCGGGCTTTTCGAGCATTTGCGATAAACTCGATAATTGCTCTATGTACTCTGCTTTTTTCTCTGGATATGCTTTTCGTAATAAATTGAAATGTTGGTTATGTAAACTAATCTGTCCGTTCTTTTCCTTTCCCCATTGAAAAATACCTTCGTAAAGTGTAAACCATTCATCGGGTAAAATAGCTATGGTGCCATCTGGCAAAGGAAACTCGCGCTTGCCAGACATAATGTAGTTTTTCAACTTAAAGAACGAAAACTCAAAGTTTCCGACCGTCACCTTTCCGTAGATATCAAACCAGTCAATTTTCGATTTAACTTCAAACTTAATGTCTGGTTTCTCAAGCAAATATTGTTTTCCATTCAAGTTTTGCTTGAACTGAATCTGTTCATTGGCCAACCATTTTTGTTGCTTGTCTAACCAATTAATTACTTGCTCAACACTCCCTGAATTATCTTCTAGTCTAAAAAAGTTGCCACGCTCCTGCACCACATTTTTCGCAGCAAGTTCGCTAATGATGGTCTGTTCAAAATCTTGGTTACGTTTTAACTTTCGGAACACATACCTCCCGTCAACCTTATCAAGCGTAACACCCATTTGAGTATTATCGCCATAGGCAACGCTAAACTCATCATCATATATAAAACGAACAATAAAAACAGGATCTTGATTCAAGTCTTCCTCCAACAATAAATGAACCTTTGGAGTTGGCATTTCTGTTTGAATGGTAAAACCACTGGAACGTACCTTAAACTGCGAGATGCTGTTTTTAACAAATGTGCTTAGGTATTTTCGTTCGGCCGACTTAGGAATGGATACGTATTCCTTGCTAAAAAATGGCAATAACTTTTTCCCATCAATGTCTTTAAAATAGAGCAAACGCTCCTCAAGTACCAAATAGCAAGGGTCGTTAATAATAACCATCCCTGCTTTGTCGCTTAAGGATATATCTTGTCCGTTTTCATCAATCGACAAGAAATACCTAAAATCGGTTTCGGTTAAACTAAAATTAAAAACCGTACGCGCCGGACGACTGGAGTATTTAAGCTCATCTTCCGGATATAAATTTTTCGGACGACGCTCCATAAAATACAATGACACGTTCTGATCAATTACGATTTTCAGAATTGCGCTAAGTTTCCGTTCAATAAATGGAATAATGTGCAGTTCTGTTAACTCCGGCTTCACCTTTTGAAAAAAGTCGGTGTAGCTTTTATGCCTTTTCCCAAAACGATTAAACAACGCATCGTCTGCTATTGAATCACAAAGCCTTATCAATTCCAGTTCCCAATCACTTAAGCTGGCATCTAAAACATTTAACTCGGTTAACTTCTCAAAAACCGTGTAGTATATATGATTGCCGTGTTTTACAATAGTATAGGCCGAGGCAATAATCCCGAATTTACGATGTCGACCTAATATGATTGCAAACTTCTTATTCATATTTTAAATGTGATGCAAACCTGCAAACATAAGAAATAATACAACTATACTGAAGCCATAAAATCGTATTTAAATAACTTTGACCAAATCGCCTAAAAAGTTGAGAACGACGATAATCAATTGGCAAGCGACAAAAGATAAATTCATCGAATTGATGACCCTACAACTATTCTGAACATTAATAAATCTAGGCAAAACCAATAGTACTATGTGCAGGTATTTCGGGACAAAATCCTTCAGCATATATTAAAAAGAAGCTAAGCAAAAACCATGAAGATGTTGAAGTCACACCAAATAACCACTGACAATGGTGGCATCGATTTTTTGAATTGGTGTTGGAAGATTGAGTGCTTATCAGGGGATACTAGATTCACGCCCAATAAGAGAGAACTCTCAGATCAGGTACTAATAACAATTAAACAGTAAATACCTTTTTTATCTGACCAACAAAATTTGCTTTTAAACTTTTGACGGATCACTTAACATTTTCGATGGGTTTTAATCTATGAATTCTGTTCTAAAACATCTTAATCAGATGTAAGGTATTCTGTTTTGACAGAACTGTGCATATATAAGCTCTGAGCACAGGTTCAATATCAATGCTTTTTACCAATGCCTTTTGACAAAATGTCTTTATACAAAATGATACTTTATTAATTTCAGAATAGGATATAAGAATCGAAACAAATTCTGATTTAGTCATTAACTAATAATTTAATAAGATGAAAAGATTAAGCGTAATTCTTACATTATTTATGATGCTAAGCACTAATTGGTCGTTTGCCCAGTTAAGTAAACAGTCAAAATTACTTCCAATATCAAATGGTAAAGTAGTGAACTTTCATGATCCAAGTTCTCCTATTCTTAGTTTGCCAATAGACCCAACAATTTCAGTTCCAATTCATGATGAGGCAACACTGAGAAGTACAATATGTTTTGGAGATGGAATAGATGATGATGCTGACTTTTTAAGTAACACCAAGTACGTTGGTCAGCACCCAGCATTTTGTCAAGCAATTGTGCATGACAAACATGGGAATGTTTTGTTTCAAATTGTTGACAACAATATTTATAACAGATTTGGGGAGAGTTTCGTAAATGCAACTCCAAGTAATGATATGGCCGAATACCATTATTGGTTACACCAAGGAACTCCTGATCGTGTTCATGGTATAACTAATGTGTCTTGGAGTAGTGACTATGTTACTAAGTATATTGGAGAACATCTTAATAGGGAAGTTCTTGATGGTGCTAACGCTTATGGTGATCGGGTTATTCTGGGACCTGAAGTTATTGTGGTTCCAGTTCCAGAATCATGTAATAAGTTTTATTTGATATACGAAACCGAAGAGATGGCTGGTCAAATGGGCCTTCCAGCAAATTTTAGTGTTTTTTATCGAACCCTTACCTATATTGATCAGCAAACAATCTTAATCGATCTACCTACATGTCTTAATGATTTAGATAATCCTTCATTATGTCATAATAACAGCCGATTTAGTATGGCAATTACAGAATACAGACCAACAGAAGGAAACTATATTCTTTTTATTGATGATGCAGATCTGGAAATTTTCGAAGTTAATGCAACAGGAATTGATGTGGCAAATAAGAAAAAACTAGCCTATTCAGCAAGTGATAATGGATATGGTGGGTTCAATAAATGTGAAATGGAGATAATAAAGGATGGACAAAATTATCTACTTGCCATGGCGGCCAGCGGTAGTCATCCTTTCTATCATATTATCAGGTTTCCGTACCAATTTAGTAGTATTCAAATACCAACCTCGTACAACAATAGTACTCAAGACTTTTATGGTAATGACCCATATTATTCTGTTAATTGGTGGCATGTCGCGTTTACAGATCCCAACTTTGGTAAGACCAGAGGTATTGAATTCTCCCCAAATGCAGATAAGCTTTTTGTGACATTTGAAAACCAAGATGATCTTTACAACATTGATTTATCCTCTCTCTCGACTCAAACACCATTACCTGTTAAAGGATCCCTAGGTTTAACAAGTGCACAGGCTGCTTATTATCAGTTTTCGCATATTGAACTTGGTAGAGATGGTCAACTTTACTATCAAGGTGATGATGCAGCTAATCCAACACCGAACACATATTTATCCAAGTTAAACCCAACAAACCTAGCCTTTTCACAAAGTACTTGCTCGGGTCTATATAAGCAACAAGATTTTGTAAATATACCAGTTTATGCATTTCTGCATGTACCTCAATACATTTTCATGGATCAGGTTGATGGATCAGCATATGAAGGTTTTGCAACAGCTACACCCTCATCATTCTGTTGTAACTCTTATGATGAATGGCCTGATGTAGCAAGTTTTGCGGCATATCAAATATGGTCGCCCGGCTATGGTAATAATCCGTTTAATCACTTTAATGGCCCAGTGATTTTGAACGAAAACTGTACTATTCCTAAAGGAGTGCAAGTTGTTATGCATGACATGACATTCCATTTTGAAAATGGAGCAGGATTATATTTGGAAGAAGGTGATGCCAGTAACACAGGTGCATATTTGAGGCTAAATAACTCTATACTTTCTGGAATGCCAGAATGTGAAAATGGTTATTTTTGGGATGGTGTTAAACTATTTGGGAGTAACACTCCACAAGGAATTGCTGGTGCTTCTCAACAACCATACATTAAACTTGAAAATCAATCGATAATAGAAGATGCTTTTGTCGGTATTCATTCAATATCTGGCGGTATAATTAAAGCATATAACAGCCGCTTCTTAAATAACAAACAATCTATAGTATTTGAACCCTTCCAGAACCATTTATCTTCCGGAGCAGAAAAGCAGAATGATAGTGAATTTACTAACTGCTTATTTTCAGTTGGCATTGGTTATTTAGGAACTGTATTAGACCTTTTTAAAGAACATGCCTATCTAGACAATGTAGACGGTATCACATTCAATACTTGTACTTTTGCAAATTTAACCATTAGTCGGTATTTTTCACTAAAAGAAAATATTGGGATTAACTCTATGAACTCAGGCTTTATTGTGGATGGTAGTTGTAATGTTTCTATAGCAGCCGGACAAGCCTGTCCTGAAAACGATCTTGTAAGAACCACTTTTAATGGTTTCTCTTATGGAATTTATGTGCGTGGAAGTGAATCAAGAAAACCTATTCGCGTAACAACAAGTTCTTTCAACGATAACTTCTTTGGTATGATGGTTATGTCTTATGATCAGGTTGAAATATTAAGGAACATTTTTAATGTTGGAAATACTACTATGCTGAATACAATCTTCATTGATCCAAGACCAATAGGACTCCAAATGTCTGCATCTACTGGATATAGAATAGAGGAAAACAAATTTATAGGTTTTTCAAATATCAATGGATATCAATCAGTTGGTTCTGTGATTCATGAATCAGGAGAGGATAATAATGAAGTTTATCTAAACGAATATTATAATCTTAATTATGGAGTAAATCCAACAGCATTGAATCGTAGCACACAAAGTTCATTGTCAGGCATGCAGGTTTTATGTAATCATTTTGAAGCCTTAACAAGTCATGATGTTGACGTTCAGCATGGTCCAAATGCTTTACCTGCTGAGGGAATCCGTGACTATCAAGGTAATTTCTTTGATGATCAATCGGCTGGTAATTGCTTTACATTAACAAATACGGATCCTGAAGCTAATCTTAAGAATGGAGTTTCGCAACCATTTTTCTATTACCACGATGGTCCACAAGATCCAACAAATTGTAGATATCCTTCACTATATACAGCTGGAATTCTATCAGTGGTTCAGGTGAACGACTATTATTGTCCATCGCATATTACGGATGGTGATGAATTGCCATACGACGAAACAAGGGAAAGTATTGCGACAAGTGATTATTATACTGCAGAGAGCGCATACCTTAATCTGATGTACTCATACTTACAGCAAATTGATGGTGGAAGCACCCCAACTTTACTTACCGAAATTCAAAATACATGGCCACAGGAAGCCTGGGATCTCAGAAATGACTTGATTAGTATTGCTCCTTATGTGTCCAGAGAAGCATTGGAAGAAGCAGCCTTTTCCGATATTCTGCCCGATGCCATGTTGCTTGAAGTATGCTTGGCCAACCCAGATGCTACACGAGATGAAGAATTCTTAAGAATGTTAGCTGATGATATCCCCACTACTCTTCCTGCATACATGATTGATATGATCAGAGATAACTGGGATACCGAAACTTCACGTACCTTGCTGGAAAATGGCCTGGCTTATTATGGAGCAATCCGCGACAGGAAATGCAATCTGCTTATCACAAATGCTAAAATGAAGGAAGGTGCAACCCTAAGTGATCTGATGTACTGGCATCAGCAAAGGGATAACCTAAGCGATCGATACAGTATAATTGACCTTTACATCTCTGAAGATGATTTCACAAATGCTCAACTTGAACTTGACGATATATTCTTAGACTTTGAGTTGAGCGAACACCAACAAGAAGTATATGCAGACTATAAAGATTATTTCGACTTTGTTGAAACTGTTCATACAGCTAGCAAGGGGATGAATGAACTAAATGCATCTGAGATCGCTGATTTGAATTTTATTGCTACTGCTTCAAATAATTTTGTTTCAGTAAAAGCACAAAACATACTATGTTTTTATTACGATATGTGTTTCGAACATAGGGAAAATGTAACAGATCCAAACAAATCAGCAGAAGTTGAGCATTTTGCTATCCCAATGGATGAGCCTGAGTTTGCAACCGTCTCCACCAGCCCGAACCCGGCCACAACATTTGTTCGTATTAACTGGGAAATAGGGTTGCCATTGGTGAATACTAAGCTCCACTTATCAGATTCTAAAGGATTAGTAGTGGAAAAAATAGATGTTGAATTCTCAAAGGGACAACATATTTGGAACACTCAAGATGTAATATCTGGAATTTATTACTACGAAATAGTAAATGGAGAAGATCAATTGGCCAACGGAACAATAATAATAACCAAATAAATTCTTAATTTTGGGGAAGCTGTGCAGCTTCCCCAAAATTATTATTATGCGAAAAGTCAAACTACTATTACTAATCTTCCTCTTTTCGGGAAACCTGCTAGCGCAAAACTATGTTGTTGATACAACATTTAATATTGATTATCCTTTTTATGCATGGTGTCATGCTGGGGTAACTCGTTTAGAGTTTATGGATGATGAGAACATTGTAATGTCTGGTGATTTTGATAATTATCCACTGATGGATTTGGTTTACATATTAAAAACAGATCATGAAGGAAATATTGATGTAAACTTTCTACCTAGCCAAGGGGTAAGTGAACATTTAAATATAAAGCTGGGAGGAGATTACTTATACTATTATACTCCTGTGCAGAATTTGGGTAGGTGGAATCTAGATGGAACCATTGATAATTCTGATTGGAAGGCGAATCTTACCAAATATGATTTATGCCATTATAGTGAGTTTGTTCTATTAGAAGACTCATCAATGATAATTAGTGGGGACTTTTGTGATCCTTTCGGCGATTCAATAAATTACAATGGAACATTCTTACTTAGGGTATTTCCCGATGGTAATCTGGATACAACATTTAGACATCATATTGAGGATATGGTATGGGAGATAGAGAAGTATGATGAAGATAGATTGATTTTGTGGGGTAAATTTGAATCCTATGATACTATTCCAAGAAGTGTTTTATGCAGGGTGCATAATGATGGAACTTTGGATACAACATTTAATACAAGTGTTGTTTGGGGAACTGCAAAACCAAGACTTGTTTTGCCTGATGGTAAAATGTTGATAGTAGGCGCATTTATATATGGAAATGACTTAGATACAACCGGTATAGCACGGTTGAATATTGATGGAAGTTTTGATACTACTTTTAATTATCAGAATAATGTAAATTATTTTCATGATGGTAAAATGAATGTAATATTAGATGTTTGTTTAACCCATAACAATAAACTGTTAATTGGTGGGATGATTTATGAATATCAGGGAATGGAAAGAAGGAATATTGTGCTAACAGATTATGATGGATTCATAGATACAACTGCGTTTAAAAATGGTGGTGTTGATTTTGACACCTTAGGTGATGGTTGTTATGAACACTATGAGATTGCTGTTGCCGGAATCAAGAGAACATTCGATAATAAATATTATGTGTATGGTGATTTCAATAGTTTCGAGGGACAGAGTGTAAACCCTATTTTCAGGATGATGGAAGAATCAACTGAAGTTTCTGAATTGAAAGTGAAAAGGGAAGTTGAAATCTATCCAAATCCTGCTAATGAAGAAGTATTCATTAATTTCAAGCAGAGGATTAACAAAGCATCCAATATTCGTATTTATGATATTACAGGAAAACTCAGATATCAACAAATACTAGAACCGAGGATAGAAAGGATGGAAATAAATACACGCGAATTAGCTTCTGGAATTTACTTCCTACATATTGAATTGAGTTCCGGAAAAAAAATAATCGAAAAAATATCAGTAATACACTAGATTATTCATAATACATTATGAGACTAATTTATTTATTATTAGTTCTAACGGTAATTATTTCGTTAGACTCATTCTCGCAAAGCGATGAATGGCTTTGGGCAACAGATTATTTTAGCAGCCACTATAAAGCCTCAGAGGTTTCAGGGGATGGTTTCATGGTCTCAGGTTCGTATATTTCGGATAGTACAATAACGGACCCACCATTAGCTTATTATCCTCAATCTAACAATGCGTTTATTACCAAATATGACAGTAATGGAGATTGGTTATGGTATAAAAGTTACGGTTATAACAATCCCAACGGATATTCATTCTGCCAGCAAAGTATTGAGGTACCTTCAGGTAATATCTATGCTTTATTTAAAATGGTAATACCTTATATATTTGAGATTGATACTTTCTTATGGGAAACTGGACCATCACGCGAAGACCTCATTCTGGCCAAATATGATAATAATGGAACATTAATCTGGAGCGAAAGAGTATACCCAGAAATGATTAATACATTTGATGGTGTTTTTCCTTTTTCGATTTGTTGTGATAACGCAGAAAACATATACCTGAATTGTAATCGTGCAGGGGCACTAAATATTGGGGATACACTTTTGAGTCAGGAAGTAACAGATATGTTATGTAAATTTGACTCAGCAGGAGAGCTGAAGTGGTTTATTAATTACTCCAACGCTTATTGTGAATTAGATTACAACTCACATTCTGACAAGGTAATTCTCTCATCCATAATTGGTCAGGATGATATTACTATAGGCGATACTACAATTTATTCCAATACTGATTTGGCATCTTTTATTGCCGTAATTAATCCTACGAATGGAGATGTGGAAACTGTAGGTCTATTCCCTGGACGATTGGATACAGATTATGATAAGAATGTAATATTCATTGATAACGATGGATATATCTATTTTTCAACGAATCATTCAGATAGTACAATTATTAATGGAGATACCATCATCTGCAAAGATCAAGATTGTGTTCTTTGGAAAGTAACACCTCAATTTAATATTGTTTGGTACAAGCATATTTCTGGTGAAGATTCTCAAAAAGTAACCGGTATTAAAGTCCATAAAAAGGGTAATGTTTTTCTTTCCTTATGGTGTTACAATCTGATACAATTGGGAGCTGATACCATTTGGCATGAATCAGGAAGTATTCATAGGGGAATATTACAGCTGAGTTCAGAAGGGGATTTCGAAAATACAATTGGTGCAGATACGAATCAAATATGGACTGAAAGTTTTACCTTTGATGGTGATGACCTCCTTATAACTGGCCGGGCTATTTCGGATTCTATTGGAAGCTGGCCTATTGATAATTATTTCGTTGGGAAGTATAAATTGGCCAACATTGGAATTAATGAATTTGAGTCTAAAAAGATGAATGTATTAATGTATCCAAATCCTGCTACTGATAGGCTTTCTGTTCAATCATCCCAAAAGATAGAACTGATGGAACTATATACAATCAATGGTAAATTAATTCGAAGCTATGAAGTAAACTCAAATTCATTTCAATTTCATGTTTCTGAACTAAAACCAGGGTGTTATATAATCAGAGGTATTACTGATCAAAATATATTTTCACGAAAGCTTGTTGTAAGATAAGAATATCACTGCTAGTTGAAATGCTGCCTGTGTCCTTTTCAAACATGGTTAAGTAGTTTCAATTCATCCAGTAGGAAATGCATCAATGAATAAAGGCTTATTTTAAAACTGAAGAATAAGCTGTTCTGCCAATGCAAATAAAAACAATCCTGTTTGGGCACATAGAGATTTCCTGGCATACTTATCACTCTTTTTATCTGAACATTACACATTCGGTCATGTTATATTAGGGCAACGCATAGTAGTAGTTGTTTTCATAGTTTAGAGAACCGGAAAGCAGATGATGTTTTCCGGTTTTTTTATTGCGCCACAACTCAAACCCACTAATAAAGAAATAACTAGAAATTAGTTTTACTTTTGAGAGCTTATTGTTCGGGCATAAACAATTACAATTTATTGAGCCATAAATAACACGTGAATATGAAAACCATTGGACT
>JBFHES010000079.1:0-16684 GCA_041584015.1 Bacteroidales bacterium | reverse complement strand
TCACCAATATTCTTATTTAATGCTGCTTCGGCTAGGTCCTTATCGAAGCCTCCGCTTGCTATGATTACTCCGCCAAAGGCGGTTTTAATTTTTTCTTTCACCGAATCAGTAACTGGAGCGGCTCCCATTGCTGAGTGATCGACGATGTGGATATAAGCCAGACTTAGCTTGCCAAGTTTTTCTGCTAAATATTCATAGGTTTCCTCAATGCTATCGAAAAGTTCCATGTCGTTGAAAACACCATATGGTGAAAGTCTAATGCCGGTTTTTTCAGTACCTATTGCAGCGGATACTTTCTCTGCTACCTCAATGGCAAATCTGGTACGGTTCTCTATGGGGCCACCATAACTGTCTGACCTCTTATTTGAGGCGGTATTGATGAATTGATCAATAAGATAGCCGTTTGCTGCATGTATTTCTACGCCATCGAATCCAGCTTCAATGGCATTAACAGCGGCGGATACAAATTCGCCTTGTGCTTGCTGAATATCTTCAATATTCATTTCTTTCGGAGTCGGGTAGGCCTGTGGGCCGTGCTGATCCGTATACATCTCACCACTTAATTGAATTGCTGATGGGGCTATAACCTGGGTATTGTCTTCCATATTGGCCGGATGAGAAACACGTCCGGTATGCATTAATTGTGCGAAGATTTTACCGCCATTCTTATGCACTGCATCGGTTACCTGCTTCCAACCTGCGACCTGATCTTTTGTATATAAACCCGGAATTCGTGGATAACCAAGTCCGTTCGCAGAAGGTGCAACACCTTCGGTTATGAGTAAACCTGCATCGGCCCTATCGCTGTAATAAGTTGCCATCAGGTCGTTTGGAATATTGTTTATTGCTCTGGAGCGAGTCATTGGTGCCATAACTATTCTGTTCTTAAGAGTTAGGTTTCCTAAGTTGAATTCACTGAATAATTTCATGATAAATATTTTAGATTACTATTTTAAAATTATGATTCCTATCAAAAAGTTTAAACAGTAGGCACTTCATATGGTTTAGAATAACTTGCCAGAATCCGTTTTTTTAAGTTTTATTAACTTGGAACGCAGGTGCGATAAAAAAGCAAAAGCAGCATTGATTTTGTTCAATGCTGCTTTTATTATAATGCTTGTTAAATTTATTTACTTTATTCAAGAATAGTTGAGTCGTTGTCGTACCATCCACGATTTGTTGGCAGGATTATAATCGGCTATTTCTAGTAAGAAATGTTCATTGCTCAATTGAGAATATCTAAAAGATGTTTTAGGCAATTCTACTTTTGAAACTCCATCTCGCATTTGTCCTCGGAACTGCGTCCAGGATTATGCGTAGGGCGGAATGGGGTAAACTAATGTCAGGAGTAGCATCAATACTGAAGCAAGCCTAACTTTACGATTAATAGTTGGGTTTAAATTTTCATGAATAGGTGTTTATGGTTGGAGATTTACTTCTCATTGGTAGTATGAACAAGAGGTATCCTTCTGCGAATAGAGCTTGGTTTTCAATTGGGAGTATAGCGTGTCCTGGCAGCATGTGTAGTGTCATAAATTAGAATCATTCATATTTACAGCATGTCTACCCTGTTTCTTAAACGAAAGTATATATCTAGATGAATTGAGCAAGGATGAGGGCTTCTCAATAGTTTGATGTCAAAGTATGACACCTTTGCGTATTTCAGCGACAGGAGGAAAATGTATCGATTCTATCGAACCGCGAAGCTCTTCAAAACTGGCAGTGCCATTTGAAGAGCTTGATTGTTATTGTAAAGAATGTAATTTAAGTAGAGCTTACTTAAATTATTTAAATCGTTTTACGTTTACAGCAGTTGGTCCTTTTTGTCCCATTTCTACTTCATAATTAACGATGTGTCCTTCTTTTATATCTTCCAGAACATTGTTAATGTGTACAAAAACGCTTTCTCTAGTTTCAGAATCCCTGATGAAACCGTAACCTTTTGATTCGTTGAAAAAGGAAACAATTCCTTTTCTTATTGGATCTAAATCTTGAGTTGAATCGCTTTTAGGAATACTAATGGCGATATCTTCACTGTTAATCTTTTTCTTCTTATCTGGATCAGGAGGAGTGTCAGAGAGCATTCCATTTTCGTCAACATAAGCAATCATGTCGTCGAGGCTGCCGCTTTTTTCATTTTCTTTTCTGGCTAACCTTTTCTTCTCTTTTTCCTTTCTCTTCTTCTCTTTTTTATTTCTTACTTCTTTTTTATTAAAAGTTTCCTGTGATCTACCCATGTATAAGTTTTATTCTTTTAGTGGTTTATTCTTTTTTTAATTAAGTGTGAGTAATTTAATCTTTTGAAAGATGTATTACTGACTAATTCTTAAAGACACAAAAACCCATTCCTCGCGTGAAGCTAAGAACGGGTATTTGATATCATTAAAGCAATTGCTTAGTTAGCTGGCTTTACGTTAACAGCCATTAAACCTTTTTCGCCTTGCTTAGTTTCGAATTCTACTTCTTCGTCAGGTTGTAGTCCACCAAATGAACTATATAATCCTGTTCTGTGTACAAAAATATCTTCGCCTGTTTCAGACTCAATAAAACCAAAACCTTTAGTTTCGTTGTACCATTTTACTTTTCCTTTTGCCATAACAAATTATCTATTATATATTAAAATTGCCTTTTTGGTTTCGCTTGTTTTTCCACCAAAAGGCGGTTATAGAGCGGTGCCATTAAGTTCATTAATTACGTGTCACTATTCTTATAATTCTTGTTTCTTTTTAAAGAACTAAATAAATAAATATAAGAACGATTACAAATGTTAAACTGAAATAAAAAAAGCCTTGCAATGATTTACTAATGGTGGGTGAGAAATTAGTGTTTAATGCTCATGTTTTTGGTATCTCAATTTTTTCCAAAAGTAAGCTTTTATTTTAAGTCTGGAACGTTTTATCGAGATTCTGTAGATTTTTATCAAGATAAATTGTTAATATCTCCTGAAAGTGCCTGATAATAACAATTTGACTATTGTGAGCTAATACGAAGTAAAAGCATTTATTCATGAATGAATCTAATTAATAGTTAAAAGTTAGCAACTTATGAGGTTTATTGGCTTGGTTTAATTGCTGCAGGTTCGTTTTTTTTATCTTTCAACATCAGTAGGTTATCCGACCTTGTTATCTTGGTAGTTTTCTTATCTTGCAGTATCAAACTAAATTAAGAATATAACCATGCAAAAAAACGTAATACTACTACTCTTTGCACTTGTTTGTATGCAAGTAACAGTAAATGCACAGGATGTAAGATCACAAATGATTAATCATATCATTAAAGAGAAAATCAGAATCCCTTCAACAAGCGCTCAAGCACCTTTACAGGACGTTTTAAAGCAATTGAAGGATACGGCTATGGATTTTAAAGTATCGCTAAATTCCAGCACCTCCGTTGAAGAAGGAGAGCCATTTATCGCGGTTAACCCTGGTGATTCGAATAATGTTGTGCTCAGCTATATGGAATTTGGCGGAGCAAGTACACTAAGCTTTCCGGTTTATTATTCCAATGATGGTGGACAAAGTTGGTCGTTAAGTTCTATAAGTACCGAAGATGTATTTGAAAACGATAGTACAGGGTTAGTAATTGGAGGAGGAGGAGATCCTATCTTTGCCTTTGACGCAAACGGGAAACTTTACTTTTCATGGATTTATCTGGCTATTGATATGGGAACCTTGGTTGCAGACTTTCGTGTGTACTGGGCTTATTCCAATGATGGTGGAGCAACTTTTGAATTGGCAGAAAACGGCAATCATATTTTAGCCATTGGCGATTTTGATTTTATTCAACAAACCCAGGGAAATAAAGGCGATGGCATTTTCGACAGGCCTTGGTTTGATGTTGATATTTCAGGAGGACCTTTTGATGGAAGTGTATATTGCTCGGGTTTGTTTTTGCCAAATGCTGTAACCCCTCTTGCGGGTAATGGTATGGTCTGTAAATATAAGCGTGCGAATGTAGATTCTTTCGCATATTATAATGCACCAGTTTCTACTCAACTAAATGTTCAATTTGGAAATACCAGGGTAGACGGTAGCGGAAATGTACATGTAAGCTATTGCGATAACGATGCTGGTAAGGTTTATCATAGTTTATCAAGTGATGGAGGTGTAACTTTTAATACACCTAGTTTGGTTGGAAACGTTTCATATTCTTTAGAGAATACCGATTTTTATGTACATACCCGCGAAAATCCTGCACCTAGCTTGGCAGTTAGTAAGGCCAATAATGCCATCCACTTGGTTTGGACTTCGTTTGAGAATGAGCAGGCGGTTTCCTATTATTCACATTCGTTCGATTTAGGAGCTACATGGAGCACACAAATAGACATAGCATCTTTACTAAGCACAGCGGGAATCCAGGTGTTTATGCCTACTTTGGCTATAAATGAGGATGGCCTACCAACTATTTCGGGGCATGTAATGGATGAGCAGGATAGGGGAACTTACTTCGTTATTCAGTCGCTGGACGAAGGTTTAACTTTTGAGTCAGATATAATTGTAGCCAGCGACTCAACCTATTTCCATGATTATCCGATTCCGGCTAATCAAACACAATCCGGAGCTTTCTTTGGCGATTACGAATGTTCAGCACGAAGTGGTTGTAAAACTTTTTCAATATGGTCTGACGGTCGATTTGGGGCAGGGCCTAAAGTATATGTTGCTATTACCGATCATTGCGCTGCTACGTTGGGAGTGGAAGATGTAATACCGGTGAGTGATCAAATTCAGCTACTTTCTGTTTATCCGAATCCGGTAAAGGATGAGTTAGCTGTTCATCTAAATTTGAAGCAAAGTAGTTCTTTAAATATTAAATTAATCGGTTTAAACGGACAAGTGGTTCGTCAGTTGTATCAATCATCAAATACCAGTGGTGTTCAAAAACTAAACTTTAATATTGATGATTCTGTTGAGTCGGGTGTTTTAATTCTTCTGATTGAATCTGACCTGGGGCAGATTCGTAAGTCAATCGTAAAATTATAAATGCTGTAAGGCCTCATGGATTTAATCTCTGTGCGGCAGCATTAAATGCAATAAATAACAATGCCATTCGGCTTTCGTCAGAATGGCATTGTTATTTTGGGTAGTTTATTTTCTTGAACGGTTACGTCCTGAAGGGCTCGATCGCTTCGATCCAGCTGGCCTGGCATACTTTCTTCCAGCGGGTGCTCCTCGTTTTTTGCTGCCAGGGCGGCTCGGTCCGGCAGAGCTGGAACGCGATTTAGAAGCTGGTTTTTCCTGCTTGCTTGATTGGGCGTTGGCTTCAGATTTTGTTTTCTGAGTTTTTGTTGAACCAGCAACCATCTTTTTAATTTCTGCTATTTCCTGCTCAGTAAGATCTCTCCAATGTCCTTCCTGAATATCAAGAGAAACATTCATAATTCTAATGCGTTTCAGTTTTACAACCTCATAACCTAAGTATTCGCACATCCTGCGTATCTGCCTGTTTAAGCCTTGTGTAAGGATTATTTTAAACGAGTTGGCTCCTTGTTTTTCAAGCTTGCATTTACGCGTGGTGGATCCCATAATTGGAATGCCGTTCTCCATTTTACGAATAAACTCTGGGCTTATTGGTTTGTCTACTGTAACCAGATATTCTTTTTCATGATTATTTTTTGCACGCAGTATCTTGTTAACAATGTCACCATCATTTGTTAAAAATATTAGACCTTCGCTAGGCTTGTCTAGTCGCCCGATTGGAAATATTCGTTTCGGATATTTTATGTAATCAATTATATTGTTTGCCTCTCCGGTATCTGTAGTGCAGACGATGCCTACTGGTTTGTTAAAAGCCAGGTAAATCATTTCATCTTCTGGCAACGATACCACTTGACCATCAACCTTAACTTTGTCTCTTGGTGATATTTTTGCACCAACCGCGGGAACTTTTCCATTTATCTGAACACGTCTTTGTTCGATTAGCTTGTCGGCCTCACGACGCGAGCAAAAGCCTATTTCACTTAAGAATTTATTAATTCGTGTTCCCTGAGTTTCTTTCATATTTATTCCGTTTTACTCAGTTTTCTTTTCGACCCTATATTTTACTTCCAGGCCTTTTAGGAAATTACGTAGAATTTGATCTTTGCAGGGCCTGTAATGTTGATGTTTGGTATTACGAAAGAAGGCACTTAATTCCGGCTTACTCACACGCATGTCCACAAGCATGAGTATCTCAATGATATCTTCATCCTTAAGATTCAATGCGATTTTAAGCTTTCGAAAAACGATATTGTTGTTTAGCTTCTTTTCAGGAATCGGATCTGGTCCTTCCTTTTTTCCTCTTCTTTCGGTAATCATGCCGTTTAGGAACATGGCCAAATCAACATCATAAATGGTCTTCAGTTCAGGATCTTCTTCCTTTTTTAACCAATAACTTACCTCTGCGCGGTTAACCTGTTTGTTCCCAAGCGCAAACGTCTTCATCATTTTAGTGTCACTAAGGTCGAAGATGTAGCGTATGCGGCGTAATATGTCGTTGTTGTTCATTTTTATAGATATGCTTTGTAGAACTTAAAGTTCATCGCTAAAGCGATAATTTATTGCAAACTTACTAAATTAATTGTGGGCTAGAGGTGGAGAGTTTTTAATGGGCACGCTTATTTAATTTCGGTGACTATCAACTTGCACTAAGCTGTCCAATTTAAATAACCCCTTTCTTGCCTCTTCTTGGTCGTGTTTTAACTTTTACGTCTGATGGCATTTCATTGTCCTTTTCAGCATCCTCTAATAGTTGCTCCGGATCATCACCATTAATAATTAGAGATTTGTCATTATTGGTTCCATCATCATTGGTCATACCTGTTTCCGGTTTGTCCCATTTGAAAATGTCGTGCTTATTCTTGGGGCGATGAGATTCCAGCCAGTTAAAACCTTTCAGGTACAATAGCTCTTTCGATATCTTGTCCATTGGGTTTAGAACGCCCTCTGGTGCGCTTATAAAGTTAATACGCTTAATGCGGCCTTCATCAAAGTAAATAACCATATTGCTCGATTCTGCATTGTTAATACCAATAAATTCTTCCCCGTCAACAGGAAAGTAGACCGTTTGAGCATTACCGTTTACATAGATTTTATAGAGGGTATTATCGGCAATATATCCGACCATGTTTTTTCCATAGATCTGATTAAAATACACGGAGGTTTCTTTGGATATTATAAACGCAGTATTGTCCATGTAAATTCGATCGGCAGCATTATTCTTAATGTGGATTTGAATAAAGTCAGCAGTTAGCTGGTTAGCATCATTCCAAAGAACAGGATTATGATATAGTTTTATGAGTGAGTCGGCGGTGGAATATACCAGTGAATCGCATTTCCCTTGCATCTCCCAACGATAAAACTTAACCTTATTGTAGGCTTTTAGCAGACGGTATTCACCGCTCGAATCTGTCATTGAGAAAAGCGTGTCAGCATGCAGGAAAATGGTATCGCCATCCTCGTATTGCATGAACATGGCCGAATCGGTCACGTAGGAGAATTCGTCGCGTTTATTTAGGTAGGCATAATTTCCGGTGATAATCATCTGCTTTACAGAATCTGTCATAATCACATTGCGCCAGGCCTTACCCATATCTGTTTGCTGATTATAAAAAATGCTGTCCCCTTCAATTGTGTTTTCCTTCCTTTGCACAAAAGAGTTGTAGCCCAGCTTCATAAACTCCAGGTTGGTATGGTAATAGCCATGCTCGCTGTAAACAAAAGAAGAATCACCTTCAATGGTTGTTGGTCCTCTAAAGCGCGTTTCACCAGAAGTTGTTTTATAATAAAGCGTGTCGGAGCTCATCACATAATCAGGTGTTTCAATAAAAACACTTTCTTCAAAATAGTACTCCTCAATGTCTGAATAGTAGAAACCTGTTTCACTTAAAAGAACGTTGGCGCTATCAACAATGGTTCCTCCATTAAAATAATTGCTGATGTTTGTTTCCATATCAAAGTCGAGGAAGTGGGTTGTTAATTCCATTGTTTTATCAATGAGTTTAACATTGTTACGTACTTTTCCTTTGCTTGTATTTCCATCATAATACAAGGTGTCGCCATATAGATAAATGGAATCGCCTTGGATCATTTTGACATTGCTGTATGCAATAAAATTGTTCTTATTGGGATAGTAATAAGCGCTGTCGCAATACATGTAAACTGAGTCGTGTCTAAGGATTACATTTCCAATTAGCCTGCGTAAATCAGGATCAATGTGTTTGGCAAACCTATATTGATCGGAATCGATGATGTGAATTTGTGTTGGTTTCTTGTCTTGCGCTGAACCCCACAGCGGTAATAGACTCATTATGCCAATTAGTGTTAAGCTAAATAACAGATGAACGAGACTTTTAGTATGTGTTGCTGACTGATTCAATTTATGTACAAGTATCTAATAAAAAAGAGCCAAATATAGTATGGGCAATATCAGGCTCTTGTTCTATATTTTCTATTTGATTAGTTTTTCATCAAATCTTCAATAATATTCTCAATGGTAATGCCTTCCGCATCGGCCTTATAATTCTTTACGATTCTATGGCGTAGAATTGGTTTGGCAACAGCCTGTACATCTTCAATGTCTGGCGAGTACTTGCCATTTAAAACAGCATGTGTTTTGGCACCAACAATTAAAAACTGACTAGCTCTTGGTCCAGCTCCCCATTGTAAATACTTATTTACGGTTTCGGTTGCTAACTCAGTTCCGGGTCTGGTTTTAGATGCTAATTTAACCGCATACTCCATTACACTATCGTTCACTGGAATCTTCCGAATCAGTTGCTGAAAGAATAGGATCTCTTCACCTGAAATCACATTTTGTGCTTCTGCTTTAATATTTGAAGTAGTGTTTTTAACAATGGTAAGCTCATCTTTTAAGTCAGGATAATCTAACCAGATGTTAAACATAAATCGGTCGAGCTGCGCTTCAGGCAGGGGATAAGTACCTTCCTGTTCAATTGGGTTTTGTGTCGCAAGAACGAAGAATGGTTCATCTAGCTTGTACGATGTTCCGGCCGCTGTTACCGATTTTTCCTGCATGGCCTCAAGTAAGGCTGCCTGTGTTTTTGGAGGTGTTCGGTTAATCTCATCTGCAAGCAAAATATTTGCAAATAAAGGTCCTTTTACAAATTTAAAACGTCGGTCTTCATCAAGAATTTCAGTACCAATAATATCAGACGGCATTAGGTCCGGCGTGAACTGAATGCGTTTGTATTGTAAACCCAGACATTGGGCAATGGTGTTTACCAGCAAGGTTTTAGCCAGTCCTGGGACTCCAACTAGTAGGCAGTGCCCCTGGCTAAAGATTGAAATTAATACTTCTTTAATGACCTGATCTTGTCCGTAGATGACCTTGCCTATTTCGTTTGTTAATTTTTCGTACGATTGCTTAAGAGCATCAACCGCCTCAACATCACTTTTAAACTTCATGTATTGAAAGTATTTCAGTTGTTCTAATTATTCCAGCCAACCTTTGTAATTGAAAGGACAATTTCTGTAAGATCCGTTGATCTTAACATAGGTTTGCTTTTGCTTATTTTTTGTCCAACTATCAATGGCTTTATCTTGTTTTTGGGCAAGCGCCACTTTTTGAATAAATTGGTAATCTTGCTTAAGATTTGCTTCGTGAGCTTCTGTTCTGTTTTTTAGCTTTACGAGTTTGTATATTGTCTTGTTCCTTTCGTCTTTGCTTTCAACAGGGTCGCTAATCTCGTTTACTTTTAAATCTTTAATTGCATAATAAAGAAAACGGTCAATCTCATCAGTTTCAAAACTCGATGTCCCTGTTCGCGGGTTCATAATTAAACCGCCACCATCTTTTGATGCTTCATCGTCTGAGTATTTCTTTGCTGCATCGCTAAAGCTTATTGCACCACTTCTAATCTCGTTGGCAACGCTGTCCAATAAATTAATTGTGCGTTGCTTTTCTTCGTATGAGATTTTTGGTGAGAGAAGAATGTGTCTCACATTAATTCGTTCACCTTTTCTGTCGATCAGCTGAATGATATGAAAGCCGAATTCTGTTTCAACAATTTTAGAAACCTCATTTGGTTCTGTTAGGTTAAAAGCTACTGCCGCAAATTCTGGTACTAAATCGGTTCTCGAAATATAACCCAGCTCGCCGCCACCTTTTGCCGAACCTGGATCCTCAGAGTATAATACTGCTAAGGTTGAGAATTTGTCGCCACTTTTAACACGTTCTAAAAAGCCATTTAATTTCTCTTTTACTTTTTCTATTTCCTCAGCTCTGATCTTTGGTTTTACCATGATTTCAGCCATTTCCACTTCTGAGTTAACCAGCGGAATACTGTCCTGATGAATGTTTTTGAAAAATTTACGGACTTCTGACGGGGTGATTTTTATATCTTGTGTAATGTTCGATTGCATTTTTTGAGTCAACAATTGATCTCTAAGCATTTCGCGTAGGTCTTGCTTAATCTCAACAATCGATCTGCTAAAATATTCTTCCAAAGCCTGCTCAGATCCAATCTGACTAATCATCATACCTAGTCTGCTCTCCAGACGTTGCTCTACTTCATTGTCAGTCACTTCAACACTGTCGATAATCGCTTGATTCAACAAAAGCTTTTGATACATCAAATCTTCGAAGATTTGGCATTTTAGGTCGCCATCGTAATCAACACCTTGGGCAATTGCTTGCAGGTATTGCTCTTCAATGTCTGATTGAAGAATTATGTTTCCACCAACTACAGCTACAACCTGGTCAATTACTTTGTCTTGTGCAAATACCGTAAGGCTTAGAATAGCTGAAATTATCAGCATGCTTGCTTTTTTTATCATAGGTGCTTAAAGCTTATAAATTTCCACTTTGTTATTGTTCATTGCTTCATTGAAAGCTTGCTCTTCAAGTTCTCTGATCAATGTTAATTTTCTTTTATTGAGAATAATATTCCGAATATTACTTTCAACAAGCATTAACGGTGCAATGTCTCCTTTTAGTTTGTGGTCTACAATTTTTAGTAAATGAATGTTTACTCCGTCGTTTAATTCATCAATTTCGTTTTGTGCAATAAACCGTTCGACGTTTACCAATTGGTTTGGAATATATTTAATAATGTCGCTTAAGTAGACCCAATCCATATTGAAATTCTGGTAGAGCTCGCCGAACTCACTGGCATAATCTTCAATGTCTGCCATATCATTTTCTTTAAAACTACGCATCCATCGCTTAAAGCGGTAGAAGTTTGGCGAATCTGAAGGGAACTTGCAGTAAATAGCCTTAACTGCATTTTTCTGAAGAATGAACTCCTTTGAGAATTTACGGTAATACTCGGCAATATCTTCAGCGGTTATTAAAGTATCTAAATTCTGATAAATAAGTTGCTGCTCATATTTGTAAATCAATAATGAGGAGCGGTACTCTTCAAGCTTTTGTTCAAGTTCCTTTTCGTCTGGAGTAAGGTAAGTCTCTGCCTTATTCAGCTTAATCTGTCTGGTTATCCATTTGTTAATGATAGTCTGAGCTGTCTGCACTGAATCATTAAATGATAGTTGATCTGGAATAAGTTCGCTTATATCACTTAAATACAATTCAGCATCAAACACGGTCGCTACTAATACTTCATCGTTCGACGAATCAGCAGGCTTGCAACTATGAATGCTTGCAGCGCCAATAATACCAAGAAATATGTAAATGAAAACCTTCAAGAATAATTTTATTTAATAGATTTCAGAACTTCCTTGTTTACTTCAACTTTGTATTTTGCTCTCAATTCTTCCACCCATTGGGCTTCAAGTGAGTTTTGGTAATCTGCCGTTATCAAGCCCTTCACTTCTTTTAAAGCTTTAGGTTGTGGCTCTAAGGCCTTGTTTACGTTTACAAAAATCAGCTCACCATTTTCTTTAAAGTTTTCTGATATACCTTTCTCCCATGCAAGTCGCTCAATTAGGTAATGATCATCCTTTTCAAATAGTTCATCTTCAATTGTAACATTGTAGTTCGATCCGTATTTCTCAAACACAGCATTCATTAGTGCTTCTGTCTGCTCAGCATCGTATCCTTTTTTTGATCTTTTTGCAGCTACCTTTCTAATCTTCTTAAGAGCTTTAGCATTTGGGGCAACAAACCTATTAACAACGCCAGGAACGGTGTCGATTTTTTCGTTTAAAGTATAAATTGATACATCCAATCTTTTGTCCCACATGAACTCTGATTTATGCTCGTCGTAATATTTTTGCAATCCAACTGTGTCTTTCACGGCTTTGGTCCAAACCATGCGATCAGATAATTCGAATAATAAAATCCCATCGTGGTATTCATTCATCAGGTATCTGAAATCCGGATATTTCTGCTCCAATTGACTGTCTTCGTAGGCCAGTATCTGATCGTCTACCCACACATTATAAGCTGTAGCAACAGCAGCTTTAATTGTTGAGTTAGGAGATTTTACCTTTTTTGATAGCAGGTATTCAGTGAAATCATTTTCGAGAAATTGAACACCGTTTAATGTGAATAAAACATCTTTGCGATCGGCGGCGCTTACTCCATCCCATGTTCCAATAAGAATAGAATCTGTTACATATTTGTGATATGCTCCAGCAATCTTATCATTTTGTTTAAAATGATATTCCTTTTTTAACTGATTGATAAGTGCTTCTTTGCTTTTTCCTGCGCGTGAATCTCTTTGTATTCTTGATTTCAATTCATTCTTCATTTCGTCGAATGACTCAATTCCTTGCTTTTCCAAAAGTTTAATAATATGAAAGCCATAGGCTGTTTTAACGGGCTTTGAAACGCTGTTTTCTTTTTCAAGAGCAAAGGCTGCTGCCTCAAACTCAGGAACCATTTTCCCTGTTCCAAAAACCGGAAGTTCTCCGCCTCTTGCAGCAGAAGCTTTGTCGTCGGAAAATTGGCGAGCCATTTTCTCGAAGGTAGTTTCGCGTGCTAAAAGCTGATTGTATATGTTGTTGATTTTTGCATTTGCCTTTGTTATAGCATCAGCATCGGCATTCTCTGGTACGGCAACCATAATGTGAGCAACACGCACTTTGCCAGACGCTTTGCGCTTATCTTCAACTTTCACAAGATGATAGCCAAAACGTGTTCTTACCGGATCAGAAACCTCTCCAACTGGTGTTGAGTAAGCGGCAGTCTCGAATGGATACACCATTTGGAAACCCGTAAAGTAGCCAAGGTTTCCTCCGTTGTTTGCTGCGGAAGGATCTTCTGAATATTTTTTTGCTTGCTCATTAAAAGAAGCTCCTTTTGCAATTCGCTTCTTAATACTCATCAGCTTGTTGTACACGCGGAAAGTATCGGCAGGTGCAGCATTCTTATCTAGTTTTAATAAAATATGACTTGCTTTTACATCATACTGTAAACGATCATATGCTTCGTGAATTAACTGATTGTCTACTTCCTGATTTACCAAATATGGTTTAGCTAATTGCGTACGGTATCCGGCCAGTTCAGTAGTGAATGCCTCAGTAGTGTCAAGTCCAAGTGAAACAGCTTCGCTTACTTTAAGCTTAAAATTGATAAACAATTCCAGGTATTCTTCCAGTGATTTTTGGTCGATTACCTGATCTTTGGAATTGTTTTTCATGTAAATTCTTACAAATTCACCTTTCGTAACTTTGTTCCCATCGATGGTTAATAATACTTCGTCGCCGCCTGTTTGAGCAAACAGATTTACGCTAATTAAAAGAGCGGCCAATGTTAGTACTCCAAATAGTTTTTTCATTTTATTGCTAATTACTTAGAAAATGTTTTTCTGATATTATCTGCTATAGTTAGGTGCTTCACGCGTAATTGTTACATCATGTGGATGACTTTCAGTTACACCAGCATTAGTGATTCTAACAAACTTTCCTTTTTGAAGAGTTTCAATGTCAGCTGCTCCACAATAGCCCATACCTGCACGTAAACCGCCAATCATTTGATATATTACTTCGCTTAGGTTTCCTTTAAAAGGAACACGAGCAGCGATTCCTTCAGGAACTAATTTGCTTATGTCGTCTTCTACGTCCTGAAAGTACCTGTCTTTAGATCCTTGTTGCATAGCTTCTATAGAACCCATTCCACGGTACGATTTAAATTTACGACCATTGTAAATAATTGTCTCACCAGGAGATTCTTCTACTCCTGCAAACATCGATCCTGCCATCACGCTATGTCCGCCGGCAACAATTGCTTTAACAATATCACCTGAGTATCGAATTCCCCCGTCAGCAATCACCGGTATTCCTGTTCCTTTTAGAGCTTCAGCTACCTGGAAAACCGCAGTTAGCTGTGGCATACCAACACCAGCAATAACACGAGTGGTACAAATTGAACCTGGTCCGATACCAACTTTTACACCATCAGCACCATTTTTAACCAGCATTTTTGCAGCCTCAGCTGTTCCAATGTTTCCAACAACCACGTCAATCTCTGGATATTGCTTTTTTACTGCCTTTAGTACCCTGATCACATTTACAGAATGTCCATGGGCTGTATCAATAATCAATGCATCGGCGCCAGCCTGTACGAGCGCTTTTACACGGTCAAGCGTATCTGCGGCAATTCCTACTGCTGCTGCAACGCGCAGTCTGCCTTGCTGATCTTTACATGAGTGAGGACGGTCTTTGGCCTTAGTAATGTCCTTATAGGTGATAAGTCCAAGTAGTGTGTTATTCTCATCAACAACCGGTAATTTCTCAATCTTGTGCTGCTGCAGAATTTCTGCCGCCTGATTTAGATCGGTGTATTGAGGTGTTGTTACAAGGTTTTTATAGGTCATCACCTCTGAGATCTTCTTCGAAAGGTTTGCTTCGAATCTTAAATCGCGATTGGTAACAATTCCAATTAAGCGCTTGTCTCTATCAACAACCGGAATTCCACCAATTTTATTAGCTGTCATAAGATGCAGGGCATCGCTAACACTTTCGTCCTTTCTAATGGTGATCGGTTCGTAGATCATTCCATTTTCAGCACGTTTTACTCTTTTTACCTGAATAGCTTGTTCCTCAATGGTCATGTTCTTATGAATAACACCTATTCCACCTTCGCGTGCAATAGCAATTGCAAGAGTTGCTTCGGTTACTGTATCCATGGCAGCAGATACAATTGGAATGTTTAGGGTGATGTTCTTTGAGAACTTGGTTTCCAGTTTTACTTCGCGCGGAAGAATATCAGAATACTGTGGAACTAATAATACATCATCGAAGGTTAATCCTTCACCTATAATTTTATCAGAAAGCAATGACATTGTGCTAATTATTTTGGTTTTAATTAGCCCGTAAAAGTAATAAAAATAGCGGTTTACCTGATAAAATTTTGCAAAAATGAAATAGCTGTAAAACAGTCGTTTAAAACTCTTTTAGCTGTTAAGATAAAGCATGTTGTCTTTATGACTTACATCTTTGCTGTTAATGCATGTTCGATATGATTGACTATTGACTTACTAATTCTGAAGATGAGTGGTGCCGAACATCAGGATTTAGCTGTAGATATTTTGCAATGTACATGTGTTTTTGTAGTCACTTCGAAGAAAAATAAAAAGACGCTGGATAAGCATCAAGATTGATCTTGCTTTTTTATTGCTGATTAATCAGATCGATTATTTTATTGATCTCGTCGGGTTGAAACCAATGCGTGCTTTTGTCACGGGTAAACCATGAAAGCTGACGCTTGGCGTATCGCCGCGAGTTTCGTTTAATGAGCTCGATGGCTCTGTCTAGGTCGTAGTTGCCATCAAAATGTTCGAAAAGCTCTTTGTAGCCAACTGTGTTTAAAGCATTGAGTTTTCTGAACTCATACACCGATCGAACTTCCTCCACCAGGCCTTCACTTATCATTTGATCTACTCTTGTGTCAATGCGATTGTATAGCTCTTGCCGGTTCATGTTCAGCGCAATCTTAGTGATTTCGAAAGGACGCTTCTTCTTCTGATTCGTGCGAAAGGAGGAGTAGGGCTTACCTGTTGAAAGTGTTACCTCAACTGCTCTTAATATGCGTTTTGGGTTTTTTAAATCAACCTGCGCATAGCTTTCAGGATCGAGTCGCTTTAAGTCAAAACGAATACCATCAATCCCTTCCCGCTCAAATCTTGCAACAAGGTCATTTCGTGTTTTTTCGTCAACGTCAGGAATGTCGTCGATGCCATTGCACAGCGCATCGATATATAATCCTGATCCCCCAACGACTATGGCGTTTTGTTTTGTTTGAAATAGTTCTGAGGAAATACGCAAGGCATCCGTTTCAAACATGAATACATTGTAGTAATCGTGGATGGAAATATTGCCAATTAGATGATGTGGTGCTGCTGCTAATTCATCGGTTGTAGGTGCCGCCGTTCCAATTTTAAGTTCGCGGTAAAATTGACGAGAATCTGCACTAATGATTTCGGTTTCAAATTGCTGAGCAAGCTTAATAGCCATTGTTGTTTTACCAATGCCGGTAGGGCCTACAACTACAATTAGGTTGTTTTTTATCTTTTGGCTAGTAGTCTTCAAAATCGTCGAAGTCATCAATGTTCTCAAATGTTATGTCGTCCATGTCGTCATCATCTTCCCATTCGTTGCCAGCAAGGGGAAGCTCTTCAGTAAATTCTTCGCCAATCATTAATTGCTGCGGAGCATTACCAATAGAGGTAGCGCAAAGTGGATAAGAAATGCCGGTTATGGCTTCTGAGATTTCAACCATTTCAATGAAGAATCCTCTTTCTGAGAAAAAGTCGAATACATAAATGAGCTTTTGTTTTAGTTCGTGG
>JBFHES010000078.1:0-16686 GCA_041584015.1 Bacteroidales bacterium | reverse complement strand
TGTTTAACGAAAAGTTTGAAACACCTTTAAAAAGCACACCCGAAGAACTTACAGCTTTTGTGAGAGCACGGCTTCGCGAAAAATTTGTAACTGCTGATGTTGGTTTTACTGGTGCCAATTTTCTTTTACCAGATATTGGAGGAATTGCTTTAACCGAAAACGAAGGAAATGGCTTAATGACCATGGCTTTTCCAAGAATACATATTGTTATTGCTGGTATAGAGAAAATTATTCCATCGTATAAAGATTTAGCCAGGTTTTGGCCGGTTCTATCAACCCACGGAACTGGTCAGAAATTAACCGTGTATAATTCCATAATCACCGGACCAAAAAAAGCTTCTGAGAAAAATGGTCCGGAGCGTACGATCATATTTTTATTAGATAATGGTAGAACAAAGTTATTTGCAAAGGAAGATCAGCACAGTGCATTAAAATGTATCAGATGTGGTTCTTGTTTAAATGCTTGTCCGGTTTATAAAAACATAGGCGGCTTTACATACAATACAACTTATAGTGGGCCAATTGGTGCTGTAATATCGCCGCACTTAAATGGCATGAAGGAATATGGTCATTTAAGTTTTGCCAGTTCGTTGTGCGGAAAATGTAAAGATGTATGTCCGGTTAATATTGACCTTCCCCAGTTGTTATTATTTAATCGGCGCGATTTTGTGCAAAGTCAAAATAAAAAAGTGGAATCCATCATTGTAAAAAGTGCAGGTTACTTTCTTAATAAAAGAAAGAGAATGGACTTATTTCCACATGGAATAAAAAATCTATCTTTGGCCATTCTGACAAAATCTGTCTGGGGATCCCGGCGAACGTTTCCTGTATTTAAAGAATCGTTTAGTAAACAATGGAAGAAAAAAAATTAGAGTTATGATGTTATCCAATACATGCCGCTATGCTGTTAGAGCGGTAATTTATTTAGCAGTTAATGCAAATGATGGAAGTAAAATAGGTATTAAAAAGATTTCAGAAGATTTAGATATACCAACTCCATTTTTGGGTAAGATTCTTCAAATGTTGGCTAAACGAGGCATTCTTAGTTCTACCAAAGGACCACATGGTGGTTTTGGTACCGGCAAGGATCCAGAGAAAACCAAGCTTTACGAAATCATTGAAATTATTGATGGAGATGATTTGTTTAACAAGTGCTTAATTGGTGTTAGAAGTTGCAAAGACGAAGAGAAACCACCCTGTGCTATTCACGATCAGTTTGTTTCCATACGCGAAAGTATTAAGCATTTAGCAGAAAATACATCCATACAGCATTTGGCCGACAATTACGAAAACTCTGCGGAGCAATTAGGATTGTAGCCAATTGTTAATCGAAGGTAATTTCTCCACTTATAGATTTATTCAGCCATTTATTTATGTCTTCTTTTGAAGACTTTGCACCTAACACAAACATTAGTTTTGTTATGGCAGCTTCTGTTGTCATGTCGTAAGCCGATATTACGCCCGCTTCAATTAGTGGGAGCGAAGTTTCATATCTTCCCATATCAACGCTGCCGGCGCTGCATTGTGTAATATTTAAAATAGTAATTCCCTTTTTACAAGCTTGTTTAATTAAAGTAACAAACCATTTACTGGTTGGAGCATTGCCCGATCCAAAAGTTTCCAGAACCACACCTCGTAATCCATCAACATTTAAAACTGCTTCAACCACATTTTTTGTAATACCCGGAAACAGTTTAAGAATTGCTACATTACTTTCAAATTTGGTATGAATATTAATTTTCCCAATTTGAGTTGGATAATGAATGGCCGAATAATTAAAGTTTAAATGAATGCCTGCAGTTGCTAGTCGTGGATAATTACTTGATTCGAAAGCATCGAAATGTTCGGCATTGTATTTTGTTGTTCGGTTTCCTCTGAAAAGTTGATTCTCAAAATAGATACACACTTCGGGAACCAATGCCTGATCATTTTTCTTAGAAGCAGCAATTTCAATGGAGCTAATTAAATTTTCTTTTCCATCGGTTCGAAGCATACCAATTGGTAATTGCGATCCGGTAAAAATTACTGGTTTATGTTGGTTCTCCAGCATGAACGAAAGTGCAGAAGCCGAATAAGCCATGGTATCCGTTCCATGCAGAATTACAAAGCCATCGTATAAATCGTAGTTTTTTTTAAGAATTTTGGCAAGCTGGATCCAAACTTTCGGGTTAACATTTGATGAATCGATAACCGGGTCGAAAGTGATGGTTTCAAGATTATATCCAAATGCTTTTAATTCAGGAACCTGTTTTAATATGTGATCGAAATCGAAAGGTTGTAACGAACCAGTTACCGGATGCTGCACCATTCCAATGGTACCACCAGTATATATAATTAGGATTGATGGTGTTGTATTCATGCCGCAAATATAGAAAGAAGTCACTGAAGTTATGAGTTCCTAAGGTGTACTAAAACTTCCGTATTGCATTTTATTTGCAGAACTGCTGCAATGCTCCATTGGCTTGTTTAAAGCCTAAACGTGCAGCTTGCTGCAAATCTTCACAACCTCCAGTTTTATCACCCATACTTACTTTAGCAATTCCTCTGTTAAAATAGGCATAATCAAAGTTTGGACGCATTTTTAAAGTTGTTGTAAAATCGGCAACTGCATTGCTATACGATTTCATGTTTAAGTAAATAACACCTCTATTTAAATAGGCTTGCTCATTTCCAGGTTGTTGTTGTACTGCAGTATTTAGATCTACCAAAGCCTGATCGAAGTTGCCGAGTTTAGCATACACTATTCCACGTGAAACATATGCAGAAGTATAGTTGGGTTTAAGTTCAAGAAAACTATTATATGCATTTATAGATCCTTGAAGATCATTCATTTTAGATTTAGTATCGGCAAGATTATAATATGCCTGGGCAAAGTTTGACTCTCGTTTTATGGCTTCTTCAAGCACTTGAACCGATTCGTTCATCTTACCAATGTTGGCTAATGAAATACCCATGTTGTTGTATACGAACAGGGAATTTGGATTGTATTTTAAAGCATTCTTATAATCAATTACAGCTTTGTCGTGTTTGTTTAAATCGGAGTTGGCCAAACCTCTATTGTTCCAACCAACTGATGATTCAGGATATTTTTTAACCACATCAGTAAAAAGAGTGTAGCTGTCTTTCCAAACCTTTACCCTATTAAATGATAATAGTGAAAAGGCTACCAGACTGATTGCAATTATTCCTTTAGCAACAGTTGCCGTGCTTTTGGTGTCAAGCATTTTTATTAAGTAATGGGCAACAAACAGAAATACTCCAATTGCTGGAATGTAAACATATCTGTCGGCCATAATAAAATCACGAAGTGGCATTAGTTGAAGCACTAGAATAATGTTGGCTACAAAAAAGAATAGGCCAAAAACATATAGTTTGTTCTTTTTAAAAAGCTTGAAAAAATAGTAGGCAATAGCAGCAACTGGTAGAATGAAAATATAGAGCCAGGTTGGAAAAAACTCGTAATTCTCAACAGGATAGGGGTGAAAGGCCGATAGCCTGAACGGAAAAATAATCTCGATTAGATAAAGCATAAAGGCATACGACGAATAAGCTATTTGCTGATAGATTGGAAATGATTTGCCTTCCTGAAAGAATTCACCCGTTTTGCTGGCCTGAATGGTTACCAATCCCATAATTATGGCAAACACAAAGTAGGGGACTTTTTCGATAATTACTTTTTTACTCAATAGTTTTCTATCAAGCATGTAATCAATGCCAAGTATGCTTATGGCCAATGTAACTGCCTGTTCTTTGCTCAAGAATGAAAGTACAAAAAACAGAAGCGAAAGTAAGAGATAGCTTAGCTTATAATTTTGCTGAACATAACGAATGTAATACCAAATTGAAAGTAGAAAAAAGGAAGTATAAAGCACTACTTTTTGTGCTGATATCCATCCAACAGATTCGGCTTGTAGTGGTTGTAAAGCAAAGAGCGCCGCAGTAAGTAGGGCCACTTTTTTATTTTTTACAAGAACATCTATTATCAGAAATACCAGAAAGATATTTAGCAAATGAAACAGCAAACTAAACAGGTGAAGCATGAACGGTTGTCCGCCACCGGCATGAAACTCTATGGCCAATAATAGGGTTGTTACTGGTGCATATTGTCCTTTATAGAATTCTCCAAACAAAGCAGGCAGCGTTTCAAGAGACAAATTAAGTACTTGCGGGTTTTCCTGAATAAACCAATCATCGTCCCAATTAACATAGCCATTTTGTAGGGATGGAATAAAGACTACAAACGTGCAGATGATTAGGGCAATTAGCCATGGCTTATAATTAAAGCTTTTCTCAATAACCTTCTTTTTTTTAACAGCTTTAGATGCCATATAATTTGTTTTAGTGTTGATCTTGTGCAACTTAAACTTTATTAATGTTCATAAATTTTAAGATCTAAATTAAGTTACGCACTTAAAAAGAATCAAATAAATTGTATGCAATAATCTGCTAAAATAGTGAATCCGCTTTATTATCAGATATTCCTGTTTAAACTCTTGTTAATATTAGTTTGGCCTGAGTAGGAATAACTTGTTTCATTAATTGTAGTTTTGTTTTCTAGTTAAAAGAGACAAAGCAAACTATGGCAAAACGTAATAGCTATTTTTATTTAAAGCTTGAAGGTTGGTTATCCTTGGTAATAAACCTGTTACTGTTTGTAATAAAATATTGGGCCGGAGTTGTCTCGGGTTCAGTTGCACTTATTGCCGATGCCTGGCATACCTTATCTGATTCATTAACTTCTGTAATTTTATTAGTTGGGGCTAAAATATCGGAAAAACCACCCGACGAAGATCATCCTTTTGGTCACGGAAGAGCCGAGTCAGTTGCTTCGATAATTATTGGAGTAATACTGGTTGCTGTAGGTTTAAAATTTATCCACGAAGGTTTTTATCGATTAAAAACAGGCGAAGTAGCTGACTTTGGTTTAGTAGCCATTATTGTTACCATCATTTCAATCGTATTTAAAGAAGCCTTAGCACAGTTTGCAATTCGCGCTGGTAAAAAGCATAAAATGTATTCAATGGTTGCCGATGGCTGGCATCATAGAACAGACGCAATTTCGTCGGTTGTTATTCTTGTAGGAATATTTATTGGTGGTTACATTTGGTGGATCGATGGTGTGTTAGGAATGTTGGTAGGCGGAATGATTGTATTTACAGGATATAAAATTTTAAGCGACACGATTAGTCCATTGTTAGGTGAAAATCCTGATGAAGAAATTATTCTTAGACTCGATGAAATAGGAGCAAGGATTTATCCCGAAGATTTAACCATTCATCACATACATGTGCATCAATATGGTGGCCATACCGAGATAACTTTTCATATAAAGCTGGTTGGATCTATGGAGTTAAACGATGCCAATAAAATAACTGCCAGCTTTGTGAAGTTAGTAAAGGAAGAATTAAACATGACTGCGACAATTTATATAGATGCGAAATAATACAATTGAAATTAAGAGGTTCAAAAGCAGCGATGAAGCATTATTCGACATTGCTCATAAAATACGTTATGAGGTTTTTGTAATTGAACAGCATGTTGATAATGATATAGAATTTGATGGTCTTGATAAAGACTGTTGGCACTATTTAGTATTTCTTGATGGAAAACCTGTAGGTACATCGCGCTGGCGCGAAACCGAAAAAGGTTACAAGCTGGAACGTTTTGCAGTATTAAAAAGTGCCCGAGGTTTTAAGGTTGGCGATAGCATGGTAAGAACCATGCTTGATGAATTAAAGGATAATGGTAAGGAGCTCTATCTTAACTCGCAGGATGTTGCTGTTGGTTTTTATGCAAAGCTTGGATTCGTAAAAGAGGGAGAACCATTTATTGAAGCCGACATTGTTCACTATTTAATGAAATATAAGGGCTAATATTTTGAAGGCAATAAAACGATTAGCAGGTCAAACTGTAATCTACGGAATGGGAACCATCGTTCCTCGTTTTCTAAACTACCTTTTGCTAACACCATTTTATACCCGTTTATTTGAGCGTGGCGAGTATGGTATTGTAACTGAGCTTTATTCTTATGTAGCACTACTGCTTGTGATACTTACCTATGGAATGGAAACAGCTTCGTTCCGTTTTGCCGAAACCGAAAAGAATTCCCGCCGGGTTTTCAGTACAGCTATGGTGGCAGTACTAACTACTTCGTCTTTATTCATGTTGCTTATTGGTTTAATGCACAATCAAATTGCCGGCTGGATCAGGTACGAGTCGAACAGCGAATACATTATTTGGATGGGTATTATTGTGGCAGCCGATGCTTTTATGGCCATACCGTTTGCACGATTAAGACAGCAAAATAAGGCCATTCGTTTTGCCACACTCAAGTTTGTAAATATTAGCGTAAATATTGGATTAAACTTACTATTCCTCATTTACATGCCTTACTTGCATACAAACGGATCGGATAGTTTTTTGCTTCAATTTTATAATCCTGAAATTGGTGTTGGCTATGCATTTATCGCAAATCTTTTGTCTGTTGGTGTTACCCTGCTATTGTTGCTGAAAGATATTTACAACATTAAGTTCGAATTTGATAAAGCATTGCTAAAGCGTATGTTAACTTATGCTTGGCCTTTACTCATTATTGGTTTGGCAGGCATGATTAACGAGGTTGTGGATAAACCCTTAATGAAGTTTTTATTGATTATTCCGGAAGGGATAAAGGATGGAAATGCGTATGCCATGGATCAAATAGGTGTGTATGGTGCAAACACTAAAATTGCGGTGTTAATGACCATCTTTATTCAGATGTTTCGATTTGCAGCCGAACCGTTCTTTTTTAGTCAGGCAAAAGAAAAAGATGCCAATCAGGTATATGCTGCCGTAATGAAGTATTTTATTGTTTTTTGTTTATTGATATTTTTAGGAGTAACCCTATTTATTGATGTGGTTAAATTCTTTATTGATGAGAAGTTTCATGAAGGATTGCACGTAGTACCAATCATCCTAATAGGTAATATGTTCCTTGGAATATTTTATAATCTATCAGTTTGGTACAAGCTAAACGATCTTACCAGATATGGAGCAATAATTGCTGTAATTGGTGCTTCGGTTACCTTACTTATCAATTTTATTTTTGTACCATTCTATGGATATATTGGTTCGGCCTGGGGACATTTGGCATGTTATTCTGTAATGATGTTTATCTCTTATTTCTGGGGAAGAAAATACATGCCAATACAATATGATCTGAAAAACATATTTGTTTACATGGCAATGGGTGGTCTTATCTACTTTGTTAGTTTGTTTAATCAACTGGAAAGCAAGTTGTTTTTCTATAGCGTTAATGCACTAATGTTTTTAGTTTTTGTTGGTATTGTTTACTTTGCAGAAAGACGCAAACTTAAACAGGTTTTGGCCAGATAGAAATTCCTAATTTTATAGTTAATTTGCAGTAAATAAGATAGCGTATGCAAGTAAAGATCATCAATAAATCAAATCATCCATTACCATCTTACAGCACAAATCATGCTGCTGGTGTAGATTTAAGAGCCAATATTACGGAACCAATTGTTCTAAAATCATTAGAAAGAAAATTAGTTCCTACAGGATTATTCATTCAATTACCTGTGGGATACGAGGCGCAGGTTCGCCCACGCAGTGGTTTAGCATTGAAAAAAGGTATTACGGTTTTAAACACACCCGGAACAATTGATGCTGATTATCGTGGAGAAATTGGTGTAATCCTGATCAATTTAAGCAATACAGATGTTATTATTGAGAATGGAGAGCGCATTTGCCAAATGGTGGTAGCTAAACACGAAACAGCTGATTGGATTGAAGTAGATGTGCTTGATGAGTCTGATAGAGGAGCCGGTGGTTTTGGCCATACCGGTGTTAAGTAAAAATAAATTAATGAAGATTATTTCGCAATATATTCTGGCAGGAGCTTTTTTCTTGCTTGTTACAGGATGCAGTTCTATTAAAGGATTACAATCCAATAAACCAGCTACCGAAATCACCGAAAAAGCGGAGATGGAATATTTGTATCATTTTATTGAGGCCAATAAACTAAAAACATTGGGTTATTACGATGAGGCAGTAGCTAATCTGACCAAGTGTTTGGAAATTAAACCCGGTGCAGCTGCTGTTAATTATGAATTGGCGAATATCTATATCTTCAATAAGGATTATTACAAAGCACTTTCCTATGCTAAAATAGCCTCAGAAAAGGATGCTAAAAATATTTGGTATCAGTTGCTGTATGCCAATTTATTGTTACAAAACAAAGACTATAAAGAGGCCATTACATCCCTGGAAAAGGCACAGAAGCAACACCCTGAAAATTTGGAAGTTAAACTATTGTTGGCAAGTATTTATGCAAGCAACAGTAAGTTTTCAAAAAAAGCTTTGGCATTGTATAATCAGTTGGAAAGCAATTATGGCTTTAATGAGAAACTTGCCTTCGAAAAGGAAAAGTTATACATGAATCTTGGCGAAACGGATAAAGCTCTGGAAGAAATAAGGAAGCTTACCCTGCTAGATCCTGAAAACCCAAGATACTATGGTTTGTATGCTGAATCGTTGATTAACGAAGGAAAGTATACCGAAGCCGAAAATGTTTACAAAACCTTATTTGAACTCGATCCAGGAAATGGATTGGCACATTTATCTTTTGGTGAATACCTACTTAACAAAGGGGAAAAGGAAGCTGCATTAAAAGAGTTTATGCTTGGTATGCAGGACGAATCCTTAGATGCTAAGCCAAAAGGAAATATGATTGTTAAGCTTGAAACAACATACAATAAAACAGTTAGTAAAGCTGAAATTATTGAATTGATAAAAGCGGTTAATAAGGTTCATATTCATAATTTGCAAGGGCATGCGATGCTAGCAGATTATTACACTGCCGATGGTGAATACGCGCTGGCTCGCGAAGAGATCCAGATTATCTTATCTAAACAAAAAGATGTAAGTCGTATTTGGGACCAGCTGCATACTTTGGATTATCTTTTGAATGATTACCAGACATTGTATGACCATTCTAAAGAAGCTATAGAATTGTTTCCAAATTATAACAAGTTTTATTTAATGCAGGGCTATGCCTGCGAGAAGCTTAAGAAGTATGAGGAAGGTATTGAAATGCTGGAGATGGGAGCTGACTTTGTTGTTGATGATGAACAACTAGCATCGGAGTTTTACTCACAGATAGGTGAGCTTGAAAATCGTTTAAAGCGTCATCAGAAATCTGATGCAGCATTTGAGAAAGCCTTGGAATTTAATCCAAAGAATATGCAAGTACTTAATAACTACAGTTATTACTTATCTATGCGTGGCGAAAAATTGGATATAGCCTTAAAAAAGATTGAACTTGCAAATATTATAGCTCCTGATAACAGCACGTATTTAGATTCCTATGCCTGGGTATTTTATAAAATGAATCGCTTTTCCGAAGCACTGGAGAAGATTGAAAAAGCGATAAAATATGGTGGCGATAAAAGTGCTGTAATTGTTGACCACTATGGAGATATTCTCTACAGGTTGAATAAAATTGAAGCCGCTAAACAGCAATGGAAGCAGGCAAAGCAGTTAGGTCTTTCAGGACCCGATATTGATTACAAAATTGAGTTTGGTAAAATAAAGGATTAAGTATGAGAAGGATGTGGAAAAGAGGGGATGGCCTTTATCGAGTTTTTGTTTTCTTATTACTGCTTGTAGTTTTAGCTTCTTGTAATAGATCAATAACTTTAATTACCCAAAACCGCGATCAGTATAACAATGAAATTTTAAAGAAAATAGGCGATAACTACTTAAAATTTCAAACCTTAAGCACACGGGTAAAAGTTGAATCTAGTCTTTTTGATAAAAAGAATTCCTTAAAAGGGCAAGTACGTATTAAGCGAGATAGTGTTGTATGGATATCTTTGAATTTAAGCTCGGGATTTCCTGTTGCAAAAGCTGTCTTTAAAACCGATAGTTTCATGATTCACGATCGTGTAAACAAAGCATATTATCATGGAAAATACGAACAATTTAGCCAACGATTTAAAGTACCCTTAACTTTCGAAACCATACAAGCCATGTTACTAAACGAGCTCATATCTGCTGGTAATGGAGCAAAATTCGATATAAAAGAAATTGAGCTAGATAAGGCATCGGCCTATAGCATTGCAGCATATGATCACTTGAATTGTATGTATAATTATTTGGTTCCTAAGGAAATATTGAAAGTAAAAAGTACAAATATTATTTTTAAAGATGCTATTGTTGATGTAAGCTATGACGATTACAAAAAGGAAGGTGGAAATAATTTTGCTCAACTATTAAATGCGGTAATTAAAACAAATTCGAAGGAGCATGAATTTTCAATTGAATTTTCAAGGTTTCAGGTAGACAAAAAAACAAAGTTCAATTTTAAAGTACCGAAGAAATACGATTCAATGTAAATGAGACCACTAGCTAAAAAGTATATAAATATTTCCATAATTATTTTGGTGTTTAGCTTTAGTATTTCTAATGCTTTTAGTCAAAGTATAAGCGAATTAAAAGAGCAGAAGCGAAGGGCAGAAAAGGAAATTGCGCTTACAAGCAAAATGCTTAAGGAAACCAAGAAAAGCAAGAGTAATACGCTAAATCAATTGTTACTTATTAAACGCAAAATTGAGTTACAGGAAGAGTTAATAGCTAACTTAAATAGTGAAATTGATCATTACGGATTTGTTAAGGATACGGTTGAGCAGAATATTACCAAGGCTAAGGAAGATCTTAAGTTGTTGAAAAGCGAATACGCAAAAATTATCTATACAGCCTATAAGAATAAACACGGTATTGATAAATGGTTATTTGTTTTCTCAGCTCATGATTTCAATCAGGCTTATCGTAGATTAAAATATTTGCAACAGTATTCTGATTACAGAAAGGAGCAAGTAGCACTTATTCAGGCGCAAGAGTTAGTTTTACTCGGAATGTTAGATTCGCTGCAGTTAGTTGTTGAAAAAAAGCAGCTTGTTTTACTTAGTTTGCAAGATGAAAAGCAAAAGCTTTCCGAAGAGAAAAAGAACGAAAATACTGTTTATGCTAGTCTGCAAAAACAAGAAAGGGAACTGAAGAAGGAACTGAAAAGCCAGGAGCGAACAGCTAAGCAAGTTAAGAAATCCATTGAACGAATTCTTGAGGAAGAACGCAAAAAACGACTTGCAGCCAAAAAGGCCGGTAAAACTTTTTCATTAACTCCGGAAGAACAGTTAGTATCAGATAATTTTTCGAAGAATAAAGGAAAGCTGCCGTGGCCAACCGAAAGAGGTGTTATTGTTAAAAGTTACGGTGAGCACGCTCATCCTGTGTTAAAGGGAATAAAAACATTTAACAATGGTATTGATATCAGTACTGAAGAGGGGGCGTATGTTCGCGTATTGTTTAATGGCGAAGTGCGGGATGTTTGGCCTATTCAAGGTAGAAATATGGCAGTTATTGTAAAACATGGAAGCTATTTTAGCGTTTATCAGAATCTGGTTGATGTGAATGTGAAACCAGGAGATAAAGTAACAACAAAAGAAGTTATCGGTACAATTTTTACTGATGCGCAAGACGGTAATAAAACAGTGTTGCACCTTGAGGTTTGGAAGGGTAGTAGCAGACACAACCCTGTTAAATGGTTGTCTAAATAGAACGTAAGATGAGTAGTAATTATCAATCCATAATTAATAAAATAGATAAATATATACGTAAGTACTATATTAATCTGGTACTTAAGGGTGCATTATTATCTGCAATGGTTTTGCTACTTAGCTACTTAATTCTTGTTACCCTCGAATATTTCGGTCATTTCTCTATTCAATCGCGTACAATTTTATTTTATACAGCCTTAGGTTTTGTATTGTTAATTTTTTACAAAACCATGCTTATTCCTTTGGTTTGGTTTTCTGGTTTCGGGAAACGAATGAATCGGAAACAAGCGGCCCAGTTAATTGCTAAGAAATTTCCGACAATAAAGGACAAGTTACTTAATGTGCTTGAACTAAAGGAAATAGATTCGGGGACTTCCATATCTCAGGAACTTTTACTTGCTAGTATTGAGCAAAAAACGCTGGAGTTAAAACCATTTGCATTTATTACAGCCGTTGACATTAAGCCGAATATAAAGCTGCTGAAATATTTTGGTGGAATTAGTGTTGTATTTCTAGTGATTTTATTGTTTAGCCCTGCGCTTATTACCGAAGGAACCGAGCGTATAATCCACCATAGAAAGCATTTTGAGGAACCAGCACCTTTCCAGTTTCTTTTACAAAACGATACAATGCTAATTGAACGTGGAGATGATTTTACAGTTGATGTGCAATTACAAGGCGACTACATTCCTCAGAATGTATACATTAACTTTGGAGGTAATGAGTTCTTAATGAATGGTAAGAGTATAAACAGCTTTCAGTATTTGTTTAAGAATTTGAATAATTCTGTGCGTTTCTTTTTTCAATCGGAACAGGTGCGTTCGAAAGATTATTATCTCGATGTGTTTCCGAGTCCATCAATTATTAAGTTTCTAGTAACTATTGATGTACCCGAATATACCCTCGAGGAAGACCGGATAATGGACAATATTGGTGATTTAACCGTACCTAATGGTAGTAAGGTTACCTGGGAGATAAAAACTCAAAATATTGATTCATTAAAATTTGTATTGGGTGATAAGCTGTTAAGTTCAACATCTACATCCAGTGACTTGTTTAATATTTCAGTTAAATTGTCAGAGAGTAACTATTATACCTTATCTGCACAAAATCAGTTTGTTAATAAGGATGAGATACTTAAATATTTTGTAAATGTTATTCCAGATTTGTACCCGGATATTAATGTAAGTGTTTATCAAGATTCGTTAAAACCTTTTATTTACTATTTCAATGGTAAACTTGCCGATGATTATGGTTTTACAAAACTCCGTTTTTCTTATCAAATTGATGAGCAAGAAGATACGAGTATTGTAATACCGCTAAGTACCTCAATGCAGGATCAAGACTTTTATTATGCTTACGATTTTAGCAAGCTTCATACTAATGATCAGGAAAAAATTGAATATTTCTTTGAGGTGTGGGATAATGATGAGGTGAATGGTTATAAGTCCTCTCGTAGTAATTTGTTTGTATATAGTATTCCAAACAAAAGGGAAATAGAAGAATTGCAGACTAAATCTCAGGAAAAGATTGAAAGTCTGGTAGAAGAAAGTCAGAAAGTAGCAGAAAAGCTCCAAAAGGAAATTACCGAAATGAAGGAGCGTAATATCAAGGAAGAGCTTAGCTCCTGGGAAAAATCTCAAATGGTTGAGAGTGTGCTTGAAAAGCAAAAGTCGCTTGAAGAAATGTTGAAGCAATTGGCTGATGAGAATCAACTTAAGAATGAAATAGAAAATTCACTTTCGGAAGAGGAGCAAGAAATACTTGATAAGCAAGAACAAATTCAGGATTTATTGGAAAAACTGCTTGACGATGAGTTGAAGCAATTGTTGGAAGAACTGAAGGATCTTCAGGAGAGCATGGACGAAAAGAAAATGGACGAATTGTCTGAAGATCTGGAATTGTCATACGAGGATTTAGCTGAGCAGTTGGAGCGTAACCTGGAAATGTTAAAGCAATATGAGCTTGAAAAGGATTTAAACGAAGTAGCCGATGAATTAGAAGATTTAGCGAAGGACCAAGAGGAATTGGCCAAAGATACTGAGCAAAAGGAGAAGAGTAAGGAAGAGCTCATGAAAGAGCAGGAGAAGCAAAAGGAAGCGTTAAAAGACATTGAAGAAAAGTTTAAAGAAGCTCAGGAAAAGAATGGAGATATGAAGAATCCTATGGACATGGACGACATGAATGAGGATTTTGAGCTAGGCGAACAAAACTTTGATCAAGACATGGAAAATCTTGAAAAAGGAAAGAATAGCAAGGCATCGAAAGGCATGAAAAAGAATGCACAAAAAATGCAGGAAATGGCTAAATCACTTCAATCCATGATGAAAAAGAATCAATCGCAGCAAAGTTCTGAAAATCTTGATGACCTGCAGCAAATTATTGAAAACCTGGTTAGCTTTTCGTTTGATGAGGAAAGTATTCTTTTAGATGCGGCTTCGATTAATAGAAATGATCCTATGGTTAAGGAAATAATTAACCGCCAAAACAAAGCAAACGATGACTTTGTTATTATCAAGGATTCGTTAAATGCTTTGGCTATGCGTATTCCGCAAATGGGAACCGGAATTAATAAAGAAATTCTGAATATTCAGAAAAAGGCCAAACGAGTTGATAAGCATTTAGAAGATCTGAATTTACGGGCAACATCAACCGAGCAGCAGTTTATTATGACATCTGCCAACAATTTGGCGCTCCTATTAGCAGAGGCCAAAAAGCAAATGCAAGAACAAATGTCGATGCAAATGCAAGGTGAACAGCAATGTCAGAAGCCTGGCCAGGGAATGCCAATGATGCAGGACTTGAAACAGATGCAACAAGGAATGAAGCAACAGATTCAGGGCATGATGGATCAAATGAAGAAGGGAGAAGGCAAAGGATCGAAACAAGATAAGAATGCCATGAACAAAAGGCTGGCTGAAATGATGGCGCAACAGGAAATGTTCTCGCAAATGATGAAAAAAATGGGACAAAAGGGTGGAATAAAACCTGAAACCCAAAAAATATTAAACGAAATTAATAAACTTGTAGACGAGAACGAAAAAGACTTGTTGAACAAGAATATAACACCACAGTTGTTAAACAGACAGCAGTTGATACTTACTCGCCTGTTAGAAGCAGAGAAAGCTGAAAATGAAAGAGAGATTGAAAAGAAGCGACAATCAAAAGAGAATAAAGAAGAATTATTAAGTAACCCTGAAAAATATTTTGAGTATAACGAATTAAAAAATAATTTTAAGGAATTATTCGAGTATCAGAATTTGAAGCTTAATAATTACTATAACAAAAGGTACAAGGACTATTTGCTTAAATTAAATAATGAAAACTAAATGAACAAAGTAATTAAATATTCATCAGAGCTAAAGACACTTAACGAAGTTGAAAAATTGGTTGATGAAATCACTTCCGAGTTCAATATAAGTTCAGAAATATATGGAAAGGTTCAGGTTTCAATTATTGAAGCTGTGAACAATGCCATTCTTCATGGAAATAAACTTGATTCCGATAAAGATGTAACATTCTTTTATGAGGTTAAAGATTCTGTAATGAAGTTCATTATTACAGACCAGGGCGATGGATTCAATTTCGAAGACGTAGCTGATCCAACAACTCCAGAAAATATTGAGAAGCCACATGGTCGTGGTATTTTCCTTATGAAGCATCTAGTTGATAAGATCGATTTTAGAGATGAAGGTAGAGAAGTAGAACTTGTATTTAATATTTAGCTTTGGCTATTGAATTTCACTCGGAAGAAATAGACTTCCAAATAGATTATACTGAAAAGGCATCCATAGCCTTAGAGAAACTCATTGTTCTTGAGGGTTTCTCTGTAGGTGATATTAATATTATTTTTTGTTCAGACGATTATCTTCTCAATGTAAACAAGGAATACCTTAATCACGATTACTATACCGATATAATAACTTTCAATTACAACGAACAAGACGAAATTTCAGGCGATTTATTTGTAAGTGTTGATAGAGTAGTCGAGAATGCTGTATCGAATGATATAGGCTTCGAAAATGAGCTTAAACGCGTAATGGCGCATGGAGTTCTTCATTTGGTCGGGTATAATGATAAAACCGATGAAGAAGTGAAAGAGATGCGTTCCAAAGAAGATTATTACCTCAAACTATTCTAATACTAGCTATCTTTACAAACAATTTATTTAATTTTATGTTGGAGCTTCATACACTTGAAGTTCAAATTGTAATATATTATGTTACCAAAATACGATGTAATTGTTGTAGGAGCTGGTCATGCAGGTAGCGAGGCTGCTGCTGCCGCTGCAAATCTTGGTTCAAAGGTTTTGCTTATAACAATGGATATGATGAAGATTGCACAAATGTCGTGTAATCCTGCAATTGGTGGAATTGCTAAAGGACAAATTGTACGTGAAATTGACGCGCTTGGCGGTTATTCCGGAATTGTTACTGATAAAACAATGATTCAGTTTCGGATGCTTAATAAATCAAAAGGCCCTGCAATGTGGAGTCCAAGGGCGCAGTGCGACAGATTTTTGTTTAGCAGAGAATGGCGTACGGTTCTGGAGCAATTACCAAATTTAGATTTTTGGCAAGATATGGTTACAGAACTCATTTTGGAAGATTCAGTTGTTAAAGGTGTAGTCACCAGGCAAGGAATTCGTTTCGAAGGAAAGACTGTAATTCTTACAAATGGAACTTTTTTAAATGGCTTGATGCATGTTGGGCAGTCCAAAATTAAGGGAGGTAGAGATAGCGAGCAACCTTCTATTGGATTAACCGAGCAGTTAGCGGCTCATAAGTTCACTACAGGAAGAATGAAAACAGGAACACCGTTGCGCGTTGACGGTCGGTCTGTTGATTTTTCAAAGCTAGTAGAACAGGAGGGCGATAGTCAAGAGCAGCAGTTTTCATACTTGCCAAATACACGACCGAAGTTTAAACAACGCAGCTGTTACATAGCTCATACCAATCAAGATGTTCATGATCATCTAAAGACAGGTTTTGAAGAATCTCCATTATTTAACGGAACAATTCAAAGTATCGGACCTCGTTATTGTCCGAGTATTGAAGATAAGGTGGTGACC